>JAVSGI010000005.1:3057500-3167500 GCA_032334235.1 Paracoccaceae bacterium Fryx2 | reverse complement strand
GGCGCGAGAGCGAATCACGCAAGATCCGGGCCGCGCGATTCGTCAGCCCCGCTGCAGCCGGTCCAGCCGGAGTTGCGCGGCGCGGCGGTGACCTTCCAGCCCCTCGGACGCGCTTTGCCGCGCGGCGGGCGGGGCCACGGCCTGCACACCCTGCGGCGTCAGCCACTGATGCGTCGCGATCTTCACATAGGCCCCGACCCACAGCCCCCCGGTATAGCGTCCCGCCGCCATGGTCGGCAGCGTGTGATTGGTGCCCGAGCATTTGTCGGAATAGACCACCGACGCCAGTTCGCCGATGAACAGCGAGCCGTAGTTGCGCAGCTTGCGCGAAAAGCCCATCGCGTCCAGCGTGTGAACCTGCAGATGCTCGGCGGCAATATGGTCGGAATAGGCGATCATCGTGGCCTCGTCGGCGCAGATGGCAATCTCTCCCTGGTCGCGCCACGCCGGGCCAGCCGTTGCGGCGGTGGACAGCGTGGCAAGCTGCGCCTCGACCTCGGCCCGAACGGCAGCGGCCAGCGGCGCATGGGTGGTGATCAGCCCGACCCTTGTTCGCACGTCGTGTTCCGCCTGCGCCAGCAGGTCGGTCGCGATCATCGCCGCGTCGCCGGTGGCATCGGCAAGGATGTAGATCTCGGACGGCCCGGCAAGCTGGTCGATTCCCACCGGGCCGAAAACCTGCCGCTTGGCCTCGTTCACGTAGGCGTTGCCCGGCCCGACGATCTTGTTCACCGGCGGCACGGTTTCGGTGCCATAGGCCATGGCGGCAATGGCCTGCGCGCCGCCGATGCGGAATATCCGGTCGGCGCCCGACAGGTGGCATCCTGCGATCATCGCGCGGTGTGCGTTGGGTGGCAGGCAGGCGATCACCTGATCCACTCCCGCCACCTTGGCCGGCACGATGGTCATGATCGGCGCCGACAGCAGCGGGAAGCGCCCGCCCGGCACATAGCAGCCCACGGTCTGGATCGGGATCACCCGATGCCCCATGAACACGCCGGGCAGCGGCTCCACCTCAAGCGGCAGGATTGTGGCAAGCTGGGCGGCGGCAAAGGCCTGCACGTTGGCAATGGCGAATTCGGTATCGGCGCGGGTCTGGGGGTCAAGCTCTGCCACCGCCGCCAGCCGGTCGGCCATCGACACCTCGAACGCCTCGGGGGCCACGCCGTCGAACCGTGCCGAAAAGGCGCGCACCGCAACGTCGCCCCGCTCGCGCACGGCGGTCAGGATCTCGGTGACCAGCCCCTCGATCGAGGCCATCCCCGTCCCGGAGCCTTGCGCGGGGGCCTTCAGCCAGGAAACACCGGGGAAGGCGGCGGGAGTCGATGTCATGGGGTTCATTCTTTCTGGTCTTTCAGGCGGGGTGCCGGGCTGCGTCCAGGGCAGCATGTCGCGGCCATGGCCCTGATTCTTGGGCATTTCGAACCGGAACCTGTCTGTTTCCGACCTGCGTCGGCAAAAAAGACTAGGCCGGGTTGCCGCGGGGGTCGGCCACATGCACCGCAGTGCCCCATTCGGCGCAGCGCCGCATCAGATCGCCCGGCAGGGCCGCGTCGGTGAACAGCGCGTCGATCTCGGCCAGCGAGGCCAGCCGCACCGGGGCAGAGCGGTCGATCTTCGACGCGTCGGTGACAAGATACGTCTTGCGCGATTGCCGGATGATCGCCTTCGACACCCGCACCTCGGCCAGATCGAAATCCAGCAGGTCGCCGTCTCGGTCCAGCGCCGAGGTGCCGATGATGGCGAAATCGACCTTGAACTGCTCGATGAACTCGGTCGTGAGGTCACCGACCAGCCCGCCATCCGACCGCCGCAACCCGCCCCCGGCCACCATGATCTCGCAGCTGTCATTGGCGACAAGGATGTTGGCGACGTTCATGTTGTTGGTCACCACGGTGATCTGGCGATGGTTCAGCAATTCGCGCGCCACCGCTTCGGTCGTGGTGCCAAGGTTCAGGATCATCGAACAGTTGTCGGGAATGGCCTGCGCGCAGCGCCGCCCGATGGCGGCCTTGGCGGCCTCGTTCATCCGGCGGCGTTCCTCGTAGCCGATGTTGCTGACGCCGGTGCGGAACACCGCGCCGCCATGCACCCGGTCCAGATGCCCGGCTTCGGCCAGGTCGGTCAGGTCGCGGCGGATGGTCTGCAAGGTGACGCCGAACCGTTCGGCCAGCACCTCGACCACGACACGGCCTTCGGACCGCGCAATTTCCAGAATCTCCACCTGCCGGAAACTGAGCGCCACCTGGTCCCCCGTCCTTGCCGTGTTGCCCCCAGTGCCACAGCCGCCCCGAAAAGTCATGCAAAGATTGCGCTTTCACCCGAAATCCCGACCCGCGTCGATGTGCGGTTTTGCTCGCACCTGCAGAAATTGACAATGCAGCGGCAGAATGACCGGCATCCATGATCAAAAACATTCGTTTATGCATAATTCGCCCAAAAACGAACATTTCCTTTGACAGGCGCCGCCAAAACGGGTGACCTCTGCCGCACGGCACGAATTGGGGGGAGACCAGCGTGAGCCCGACGGACGCAAGATCGGCCACGGTCGATCTTTTCATCATCGGCGGCGGGATCAACGGCTGCGGCATCGCCCGCGACGCGGCCGGGCGCGGGCTCAGGGTTGCGCTGGCGGAAATGGGCGATCTGGCGCAGGCCACCTCCAGCGCCTCGACCAAGCTGTTTCACGGCGGGCTGCGCTATCTGGAGTATTTCGAGTTCCGTCTGGTGCGCGAGGCGCTGCAGGAACGCGAAACCCTGCTGGTCGCCATGCCGCATATCAGCTGGCCGATGCGCTTCGTGCTGCCCTATCACGCCGACATGCGCTTCGAAGGGGCCACCCCGATGGCCCGGATGCTGGCGCGCCTGATGCCCTGGACCCGCGGCCGCCGCCCGGCCTGGCTGATCCGGC
Organism: Paracoccaceae bacterium Fryx2; assembly: GCA_032334235.1. Taxonomy (NCBI): domain Bacteria; kingdom Pseudomonadati; phylum Pseudomonadota; class Alphaproteobacteria; order Rhodobacterales; family Paracoccaceae; species Paracoccaceae bacterium Fryx2. The sequence goes on along the minus strand of JAVSGI010000005.1, from coordinate 3,164,589 downwards.
TGGGCCTGTTCCTTTACGACAACCTCGGCGGCCGCAAGATCCTGCCCGCCGCGCGCACGCTCGATCTGCGCCAGGATCCGGCCGGGCGGGCCTTGCAGCCCAGGTTCGAACATGCGTTCGAGTATTCCGATTGCTGGGTCGAGGATTCCCGCCTTGTGGTGCTGAATGCCCGCGACGCCGAGGCGCGCGGGGCACAGGTGATGGTGGGCACCCGCGTCACCTCTGCCACCCGCGAGTCGGGCCTGTGGCGCGTGGTCACCCAAGGCCCCGAGGGTCGCGCCGAGCATCTGGCCCGCGCGCTGGTCAATGCCGGCGGGCCGTGGGTCGAGGACATCATCCGCAACGTCGCGCGGATCAATTCGGCCGAAGGCGTGCGGCTGGTGCGCGGCAGCCATATCGTGACCCGTCGGCTGTTCGACCATGACCGCTGCTACTTCTTTCAGGGTGCCGATGGCCGGATCATCTTCGCCATTCCATACGAGCAGGATTTCACCCTGATCGGCACCACCGACCACGACCATCAGGGCGCGCCCGGAACGGCCGTCTGCACCGATGAGGAGCAGGACTATCTTTGCGCCTTCGCCTCGGACTACTTCGCCCGCCCAGTCACCCGCGCCGACATCGTGTGGACGTATTCCGGCGTGCGCCCGCTGTATAATGACGGCGCGAAATCGGCGACAGCGGCCACGCGCGACTATGTGCTGTCGCTGGACGGGAACGGCGCGCCGCTGCTGAACGTGTTCGGCGGCAAGATCACCACCTACCGGCGGCTGGCGGAAAGTGCGCTGGACAAGCTCGCCCCGTTCTTTCCGCAGGCCAAGGGGCCGTGGACGGCACGGGTGGCGATGCCCGGCGGTGACTTCCCGCACGACGGCGTGGCCGCGCTGACCGCCGCCTTGCGCACAGCCTATCCGTTTCTGACTGCCGCCTGGGCCGCGCGGCTGATCCGCGCCTATGGCACCGAGGCGCGTACCGTGCTGGGCGCGGCGGCCACGCAGGCCGACCTTGGCCGCGACTTCGGTGCCACCTTGACCGAATCCGAACTTCGTTGGCTGATGACCCGCGAATACGCACGTTGTGCCGCAGATGTGGTGTGGCGGCGCAGCAAGCTGGGGCTGCGGCTTGACGCCGACCAGATCGCAAGGATCGACGTCTGGATGTCGCAGGCGAAAATGCACGGGGCTGTCAGCCCCGCAGCGGAATAGGGGGGGCGGGATGGCGCTGGAATTCATCGGGGTCTCGCGGCAGGTCGAAGGGCGGATGCACATCCAGCCGACCGATCTGGTGCTGGAAGGCGGCACGATGAACGTGCTGCTGGGCCCCACCCTGTCTGGCAAGACCTCGCTGATGCGGCTGATGGCGGGGCTCGATGCGCCCACCACCGGGCGCATCCTGTGGAACGGTGCCGATGTCACCGGAATGCGCGTGCAGGGCCGCAAGGTGGCGATGGTCTACCAGCAGTTCATCAACTACCCGGCAATGACGGTTTACGACAACATCGCCTCGCCGCTGCGCCTGATGCGCAAGACCACAGCCGAGATCGACCGCGCGGTGCAGGCCACCGCCGAGATGCTGAAGCTGACCCCGATGCTGGGGCGCAAACCGCTGGAGCTTTCGGGCGGGCAGCAGCAGCGCTGCGCCCTGGCCCGCGCGCTGGTCAAGAACGCGGGCCTCGTGCTGCTGGACGAACCGCTGGCCAACCTCGACTACAAGCTGCGCGAGGAACTGCGCGCCGAGATTCCGCGCATTTTCGAGGCATCGGGCGCGATCTTCGTCTATGCCACCACCGAACCCGAAGAGGCGCTCCTGCTGGGCGGCCGCACCGCAACCCTGTGGGAGGGCCGCATCACCCAGTTCGGCCCGACGCCGCAGGTTTACCGCATGCCCACCGACGCCACCACGGCGCGGGTGTTTTCCGACCCGCCGATGAACTTCCTGTCGTGCTTCAAGCAGGGCCACCGGATGAATTTCGGCGATACCGCCAATGCGCCCGCCGACGGCCCTTTTGCCGCCCTGCCCGATGGCCGCTACACCGCCGGCTTCCGCGCCAACCATCTGGAACTGAACCGCCATTCCGGCGATGCGGTGCAGCTTTCCTGCCGCCTGGCGGTGACAGAGATCACCGGGTCCGAAACCTACCTGCACCTCGATCATGGCCCCGACCGCTGGGTGGGGCTGGTGCATGGGGTGCATGATCTGGCGCCGGGGTCGGCGCTGACCGTCTGGCTCGATCCGGCGCATGTCTATCTGTTCGACCAATCCGGCGCGCTGGTGGCACCCGCCGCCTACGCTTCGGCGGCATAGGGGGAACCATGGCACAGATCACCCTTGCGAAGCTGGCCCACACCTACATGACGCATCCGCGCGGCGAGATCGACTTTGCCCTGAAAGAGATGGATCACGTCTGGCAGGACGGCGGGGCCTATGCGCTGCTGGGCTCGTCCGGCTGCGGCAAGACCACCCTGCTGAACATCATCTCGGGCCTTGTGCGCCCCAGCCACGGCCGGGTGCTGTTTGGCGACACCGACGTGACCGACGCCCCCACCGCAGAGCGCAACATCGCGCAGGTCTTCCAGTTTCCCGTGGTCTACGACACCATGACGGTGCGCGACAACCTTGCCTTCCCGCTGCGCAACCGCGGCATGGATGCGGCCTACATCAAGGCCCGCGTGCAGCAGATCGCCGCGATGATCGGGATGGAGGCGCGGCTGAACCACAAGGCGCGCGGCCTGACCGCCGACGCCAAGCAGAAGATCAGCCTCGGCCGCGGCATGGTGCGCGAGGACGTGAACGCCATCCTGTTCGACGAACCGCTGACCGTGATCGACCCGCACATGAAATGGGAACTCCGCACCCAGTTGAAAAGCCTGCACCGCGAGTTCGGCCACACCATGATCTACGTCACCCACGACCAGACCGAGGCGCTGACCTTCGCCGACAAGGTGGTGGTGATGTATGACGGCCGCGTGGTGCAGATGGGCACGCCGGAGGAACTGTTCGAAACCCCCGCGCACACCTTTGTCGGCTATTTCATCGGCTCGCCGGGCATGAACCTGCTCGACGCCGAAATTGACGGGTCGCGCGCCATCGTGCAGGGCCATTCCGTCCCGCTGGGCGCAACCTATGCCGCGCAAAAGGGCCGCACCCAGATCGGCATCCGCCCCGAATTCGCCAGCCTGACCGATGAAGCGGGCCTCCCCATCACCCTGCGCCGCATCGAGGACGTCGGCCGCCACCGCATCCTGCGCGGCGAGGTGTTCGGCCAGCCCTTCAACCTGATCGCCCCCGAAGGCATGGCCATCGGTGCCGACCTTACCCGCGTCAGCTTTGCGCCGCAAAAGATCAACGTCTACGCCGACGACTGGCGCGTTGCCCCGAAATCGCAGCTGGAAAGGGCCGCCTGATGGACAAGACGCAGAACAACAAGGCGTGGTTCCTGGTGCTGCCGGTGCTGGTGCTGGTGGCGTTCTCGGCGGTGATTCCGCTGATGACGGTGGTCAACTACTCGGTGCAGGACACGTTCGGCAACAACCAGTTCTTCTGGGCCGGGCTGGAGTGGTTCGAGGAAATGATCGCCTCCGACCGCCTGCATCAGGCGCTGTGGCGGCAGTTCATGTTTTCCGGCATCATCCTGCTGATCGAGGTGCCTCTGGGCATCTTCATCGCGCTGAACATGCCCAAGAAAGGGTTCTGGGCCTCGGTCTGCCTTGTGCTGATGGCGCTGCCACTCTTGATCCCGTTCAACGTGGTCGGCACCATCTGGCAGATCTTCGGGCGGGTGGACATCGGTCTGCTGGGGCACACGCTGGCCGCGATGGGCATCAGCTACAACTACACCAACAATGCCTTTGACGCCTGGGCCACGGTGATCGTGATGGATGTCTGGCACTGGACTTCACTGGTCGCGTTGCTGGCCTATGCCGGGCTGCAATCCATCCCCGAGGCCTATTATCAGGCCGCCAAGATCGACCAGGCCAGCCGCCTGTCGGTGTTCCGCTTCATCGAGTTGCCCAAGATGCAGGGCGTGCTGCTGATCGCCGTCCTGCTGCGCTTCATGGACAGTTTCATGATCTACACCGAGCCTTTCGTCGTCACCGGCGGCGGCCCCGGCAACGCCACCACGTTCCTGTCGATCGACCTAGTGAAGATGGCGATCGGCCAGTTCGACCTCGGCCCCGCCGCCGCCTTCTCGATCATGTATTTCCTCGTGATCCTGCTGATTTCCTGGGTGTTCTACACCGTGATGACCAACCTCGACAAAAGGGACGGTGTCTGATGCGCATCAAGGGGTCCGCCATCGTCATGGGGCTTTACCTGCTGTTCCTGCTGGTGCCGATCTACTGGCTGGTGAACATGAGCCTGAAGACCAACACCGAAATCACCAGCAGCTTCACCCTGTTCCCCGCCAACCTGACCTTCGGCAACTACCGCACCATCCTGACCGACCCGTCGTGGTACATGGGTTACGTCAACTCGATCATCTACGTGGTGATGAACACGGTGATCTCGGTCTGCGTGGCGCTGCCCGCGGCCTACGCCTTCTCGCGCTACCGCTTCATGGGCGACAAGCATCTGTTCTTCTGGCTGCTGACCAACCGCATGGCGCCACCCGCGGTGTTCGCGCTGCCGTTCTTCCAGCTATATTCCTCGGTCGGCCTGTTCGACACCCACATCGCCGTGGCGCTGGCGCACTGCCTGTTCAACGTGCCGCTGGCGGTGTGGATATTGGAAGGCTTCATGCGCGGCGTGCCGAAGGAAATCGACGAGACCGCCTATATCGACGGCTATTCCTTCCCGCGCTTCTTCATCCGCATCTTCCTGCCGCTGATCGCCAGCGGCGTCGGCGTGGTGGCCTTCTTCTGCTTCATGTTCTCCTGGGTGGAACTGCTGCTGTCGCGCACCCTGACCAGCGTGAACGCCAAACCCATCGCCGCCACCATGACCCGCACCGTCTCGGCCTCGGGCATGGATTGGGGCGTGCTCGCCGCCGCCGGGGTGCTGACCATCATCCCCGGCGCATTGGTGATCTATTTCGTCCGAAACTACATCGCAAAGGGCTTTGCCCTGGGAAGGGTTTGACATCATGGCCTGGATGGCATGGACCACACCGACCGCGATCTTCTTCATCGTCATCGCGTGCCTGCTGGTGATCTTCACCTTCCTGGCGATCCGCTACCCCGAAACCCCCCGCACCGGCGTGCTGCGCATCGAGACGACGCGCGGCGACCGGCTGTTCATTTCGCTTCTGGGCTCGGCCTTTATCAACATCGGCTGGCTTGCCGCCTTCGGCGCTCCCCTGTGGGGGGCGCTGATCTGTTGCCTGATCTATGCCGTGGCGGTGTTCCGCTGGGTCTAGACCGGCAAACCTGACGTAATGCGTCCAACATCTCTGGGAGGAGACAACGATGAGACTACGCCACACATCAACCGCCATGGCGCTTGCGCTGATGGTGACAGGCGTGCCCGCCTGGGCCGACATCGAGGCGGCGAAAGCCTTTCTCGATGCCGAGGTCGGCGAAATGTCGTCGCTCGACCGGGCCGCGCAGGAAGCGGAAATGCAATGGTTCATCGACGCGGCCAAGCCCTTCGCCGGCATGGATATCAAGGTGGTGTCGGAAACCATCACCACGCATGAATACGAAGCCAAGGTGCTGGCCCCGGCCTTCACCGCCATCACCGGCATCAAGATCACCCATGATCTGATCGGCGAAGGCGACGTGGTGGAAAAGCTGCAGACGCAGATGCAGTCGGGCGAGAACATCTATGACGCCTACATCAACGACTCCGACCTGATCGGCACCCACTGGCGCTATCAGCAGGCCCGCAACCTGACCGACTGGATGGCGGGCGAAGGCGCCGCCGTCACCAACCCGAACCTCGATCTGGCCGACTTCATCGGCACCAAGTTCACCACCGCACCGGACGGCAAGCTTTACCAGCTTCCCGACCAGCAGTTCGCCAACCTCTACTGGTTCCGCCATGACTGGTTCAACGACCAGAAGACCAAGGACGACTTCCAGGCCAAGTACGGCTACGATCTGGGCGTGCCGCTGAACTGGTCGGCCTACGAGGACATCGCCGAATTCTTCACCGGCCGCGACATGTCCTACATGGGCGGGCCGACCAGCGTGTTCGGCAACATGGACTACGGCAAGAAAGACCCCTCGCTCGGCTGGCGCTACACCGATGCGTGGATGTCGATGGCCGGCATGGGTGATGTGGGCGAACCGAACGGCCTGCCGGTCGACGAATGGGGCATCCGCGTCGACGAGAATTCGCGCCCGGTCGGATCGTGCGTCGCGCGTGGCGGTGCCACCAACGACGCGGCGGCGGTCTATGCCGTGACCAAGGCGATCGAATGGCTGCAGAAATACTCGCCGCCCCAGGCTGCGGGCATGGTGTTCGGCGAGGCCGGTCCGGTTCCGGCCCAGGGCGAAGTGGCCCAGCAGATGTTCTGGTACACCGCCTTCACCGCCGACATGGTCAAACCCGGCCTGCCGGTGATGAACGAGGACGGCACGCCGAAATGGCGCATGGCCCCCTCGCCCCACGGCGCCTACTGGACCGAGGGCACCAAGGTCGGCTATCAGGACGTGGGCTCGTGGACGCTGATGAAATCGACCCCGGTGGACCGCGCCCAGGCCGCCTGGCTCTACGCGCAGTTCGTCACCTCGAAAACCGTGGACGTGAAGAAGGCCCATGTCGGCCTGACCTTCATCCGCGAGTCGACCATCCAGCACCAGAGCTTCACCGACCGCGCGCCGCAGCTTGGCGGGCTGGTGGAATTCTACCGCTCGCCCGCCCGGGTGGCCTGGTCTCCGACCGGCACCAACATCCCGGATTACCCGAAGCTGGCGCAGCTCTGGTGGCAGAACATCGGTGATGCGATGTCGGGCGACAAGACCCCGCAGGAAGCCCTCGACGCGCTCTGCGCCGAGCAGGAAAAGGTGCTGGAACGTCTGGAACGCGCCGGCGTGCAGGGCGACATCGGGCCGAAGATGAACGAAGCGAAAGACCCGCAGGAATGGCTCGACGCCCCCGGCGCGCCGGTGGCCAAGCTGGAAAACGAAAAGCCGCAGGGCGAAACCATCGCCTATGACGAACTGATCAAGTCCTGGCAGAACTGAGACCGGCGGGCGGGGTGAAAGACCCCGCCCGCCTTTCTTCTGTTCTCAAATATCCCCGCCGGAGGCTCCTGCGGTCGGGCCGGGAGCCTCCGGCGGGGATATTTGAAAAAAGATGAAACGCAGACGCACACGCAGGAACCGGACCACCACATGACGCATATCCTTGCCATAGATCAGGGCACGACCTCGTCCCGCGCCATCCTTTTCGACAGCGCGTTGCGGGTCGTGGCCATCGCGCAGGAGGAGTTTCCGCAGCATTTCCCCGCACCCGGCTGGGTCGAGCATGACCCGATCGACCTGTGGTCCACCGTTGCGGGCACGGCGCGCGGCGTGATCGAGAAGGCCGGGATCACCGCCGCCGACATCGTGGCGATCGGCATCACCAACCAGCGCGAAACCACCCTGATATGGGACCGCGCGACCGGCAAGCCGCTGCACAATGCCATCGTCTGGCAGGACCGCCGCACCGCCGACACCTGCACCGCCCTGCGCGACGCCGGGCACGAGGCTGACATCACCGCCCGCACCGGCCTGCTGCTCGACCCCTATTTCTCGGCCACCAAGGTGAAATGGCTGCTCGACCACGTTCCCGGCTCCCGGGCCCGCGCCGAACGGGGCGAACTGGCCTTCGGCACGGTCGACAGCTACCTGATCTGGCAGCTGACCGGCGGACGGGTCCATGCCACCGACGCCACCAACGCCGCCCGCACCATGCTTTACAACATCCGCGAGGGTCGTTGGGACGAAGGCATCTGCGCCCTGATGGGCATCCCGATGGCGCTGCTGCCCGAGGTGCGCGATTGCGCCGCCGACTATGGCCTGACCCGCGCCGACCTGTTCGGGCGCGAGATCCCGATCCTTGGCGTGGCGGGCGACCAGCAGGCCGCGACAGTGGGGCAGGCCTGTTTCAGCCCCGGCATGATGAAATCGACCTATGGAACGGGGTGTTTCGCGCTTCTGAACACCGGCGACCAGATGGTTGCCTCGAAAAGCCGCCTGCTGACCACCATCGCCTATCAGTTGAACGGGCGGCCTACCTATGCGCTGGAAGGCTCGATCTTCATTGCGGGCGCGGTGGTGCAATGGCTGCGCGACGGGCTGAAGATCATCCGAGAGGCGCGCGAGACGCAAGGGCTGGCCGAAGCCGCCGATCCGGCGCAGCCGGTCGTGCTGGTGCCCGCCTTCACCGGCCTTGGCGCGCCCTACTGGCAGCCGGACTGCCGTGGTGCGATCTACGGGCTGGCGCGCAACTCTGGCCCCGCCGAACTGGCCCGTGCCGCGCTGGAAAGCGTGGGCTACCAGACCCGCGACCTGCTGGAGGCGATGCAGGCCGACTGGGGCGCGCGGGCGGATGGCGTGCTGCGGGTGGATGGCGGCATGGCGGGCAGCGACTGGACGATGCAGTTCCTGTCCGACATCATCGGCGCCCCGGTCGACCGCCCGAAGGTGACCGAGACCACGGCCCTTGGCGCGGCCTGGCTGGCAGGAATGCAGGCCGGGATCTACCCGGGGCCGGAGGAGTTCGCCCGGATATGGGCGCTCGACCGCCGCTTCCTGCCGGAAATGGACGACGCCACCCGCACCGCGAAATACGCTCGCTGGGGCCGCGCCGTGCGGGCGACGATGTCGGTATGACCCCCTTCGGCATCACCGCCCCCGGGCGCATCCTGTTCGGCCGTGGCGAGGCCGCGAAGGCCCCCGGCCTGATTGCGGCCTACGGCTCGCGCGGCATCGTGGTGCATGGCGCCAACCCGGCGCGCGCTGCCTGGCTGGTGGAGTCGCTGGCGGCGCAGGGAGTCGCGGTGCTGGCGCTGCCCTGTGCCGCCGAGCCGACGCTAGCGGTGCTGGAAGATGCGGTGGCGCAGGCAAAGGCTTTCGGCGCGCACTGGGTCACGGGTCTTGGCGGCGGCGCGGCGCTCGATCTGGCCAAGGCCGTCGCCGCCCTCGCCCCCGCGCCCGGCGGTGCGATGGATCATCTGGAGGTGGTGGGCCGCGCCCTGCCCCTGACCGCCGCCCCCCTGCCCTTCATCGCCCTGCCGACCACGTCCGGCACCGGGGCTGAAGCCACGAAGAACGCCGTGATCGGCCTGCCCGACCACGGCCGCAAGGTCAGCCTGCGCGATGACCGGATGCTGGCCCGCATCGCCATCGTCGACCCGGCGCTGACCGACCATTGTTCCCGCGCCGTCACCCTGGCCTCGGGCCTCGATGCCGTCACGCAGGTGATCGAGCCCCATGTCTCGTGCCGCGCCACGCCGTTCACCGATGCGCTGACCCTGCCCGCCATCGGCCTGGGGCTGGCCGCCCTGATGCGCCTGATGCAGGCCGAAGACGCGGAGGCGCGGGACGATCTGGCCTGGGTCAGCCTGTCGGGCGGGCTGGCGCTGGCCAATGGCGGCCTTGGGGCGGTGCATGGTCTGGCCGGGGTGATCGGCGGGCTGACCGGGGCCGCGCATGGTGCGATCTGCGGCACCTTGCTGGGCGCTGTGCTTGCCGAAAACCGCAACGCGAGCGAAGGGCCGGCGCGTGACCGGTTGCAGCGGGTCTGCGAAACCCTCGCGCCGCCGCTGCAAACGACCCCCGGCGATGCGCCGGATGCCCTTGCCGCATGGGCGCGCGCGGCGGGCCTGCCCGGCCTTGCCGACCTCGGACTGGCGCGGGCCGATTTCGCACAGGTTGCCGAGGCGGCGCTGGCATCGTCTTCGATGAAGGGCAATCCGGTGCCGCTGGGCGTCGATGCCTTGATACGCATTCTCGAACGGTCTTGCTGACCGCTCAAGGGCGGGTCTTGCCCCTAAAGAGATACCGACCCGGTTCATTCCGCCGGACGGCCGGCCGACGCATCAGGTGGCGGCGGGAAACGGCGCGACACCCGCCGCCCCAGCGCATCGAGATAGGTCAGCGCCACCGGCACCACCACCAGCGTCAGCAGCGTTGACGAGATCAGCCCGCCGATCACCGCATGGGCCATCGGCGCGTTCTGGCCGCTGCCCTCGTGGATGTTCAGCGCCAGCGGCAACATGCCGAAGATCATCGCCAGCGTCGTCATGATGATCGGGCGGAAGCGGGTCGTCCCGGCCTCCAGCAGCGCGTCATAAAGGTTCATGCCCTCGCGCACCCGCTGGTTGGCATTGTCGACCAGCAGGATCGCGTTCTTGACCACCAGCCCCATCAGCATGATGAAACCGATCATCGAGAACATGTTCAGCGTCGATCCCCCGACCAGAAGGCCCAGCACCACCCCGATCAGCGACAGCGGCAGGGCGGCCATGATGGCGACAGGCTGCAGGAAGCTGCCGAACTGCGAGGCAAGCACCAGATAGATGAAGATCACCGCCAGCAGCAGCGCCGTGGCCGCCGTGGCCCCGGTTTCGGCCAGCCGCTTGGCATCGCCGCCGGTCGTGATGCGGTAGCCGGGGGGTTTGGGAATCTCGGCCATGGCGGCCTGCACCTCGGGCAGCACGTCGCCCAGCGCCTTGCCCGAGAGGTTGGCGGTGACAGTCACCGTCCGCGACAGGTCGGCGCGGGAAATCTCGGACGGGCCGAACGAATCCACCAGTTCGGCAACCCGGTCCAGCCGCACCAGCGCGTCGCCGCCGCTTTGCCGGATCGGCAGCGACCCCAGCACCGCGCGGTCGTTGCGCACTTCGGCGGGCAGTTGCACGTTGACGGTGAAGTTGCGCCCGTCCGGGGCCGTCCACTCGCCCACCGTCTGCCCGCCCAGCATCGGGCGCAGCGTGTCGCCGATCTGCGCCAGGCTGACGCCGAGGTCGCTGGCCGCATCGCGGTTGATCCGCACCCCCAGCACCGGCTGGGCGGCATCGAGGCTCGATGCCACGTCGGCCAGCCCGTCGATGGTGCGCAGGCGGCGCATCAGTTCGTCGGCCATCGGGCCCAGCGTGGTGAAGCTGTCGCCCGACAGGTTGATCTCGACCGGCGCCGAGACCGACCCCATCCCCCCCGCCGCGCCGACCGTGACGCTGATGCCCGGTATCTGCGCCAGCGCCTGCCGCACCGGCAGCGTCATGTCCTGCGGGCTGCGGTCGCGGTTGCCGGGGCTGACCATGGCGACCGCGATCACCGCCGTGTTCGCGCCGCTGTTGGACGAGCCGCTGTTGACGGTGGCATAGGTGCGGACAACCTCGGGGAACTCGCGCAGCACGCGGTCCACCTGCCGGATCTTGCCCGAGGTATAGGCCAGCGACGACCCGACCGGGGTTTCGATCTCGATCTGGAATTCGCTGTTGTCGACCGCCGGGGAAAACTCGGTCCCGACCAGCGGCACAAGGAAGAAGCTGCCGACAAACGCCGCGAGCGCAATCGCCAGCGTGGTCAGGCGGTGCCGCAGGCTCCAGCGCAGCACGTGGCGGTAACCCCGGCCCAGCGCCACGAAGAACCGGTCGAACTGCGCCACCGCCCGGCCCAGCGGCCCACGCTTTGCGTCGGGGTCGGCGGCCGGGTCGAACCACACGCTCGACAGCATCGGGTCCAGCGTGAAGGCGACGAACAGCGAAATCAGCACCGCCACCGAAACCGTGACGCCGAACTGCAGGAAGAAGCGCCCGATGATGCCTTCCATGAACGCCACCGGCAGGAACACCGCGACGATCGACAGCGTGGTGGCCAGCACCGCCAGCCCGATTTCCGCCGTGCCTTCCAGCGCCGCCTGCCGGTGCGACTTGCCCATGTGCAGGTGCCTCATGATGTTTTCGCGCACCACGATGGCATCGTCGATCAGCAACCCGATGGCCAGCGACAGCGCCAGCAGCGTCATGATGTTCAGCGTGAAGCCCAGCGCCCAGAGCACGGTCATCGTGCCGATCACCGAAATGGGCAGGGTCAGCCCGGTGATCACGGTCGAGCGCCACGAGTTGAGGAACAGGAACACGATCAGCGTCGCCAGTGCTGCGCCCTCGATCATCATGTTCTGCACGCCAAGGTAGCTTTCCTCGACCGGCTTTGCGTTGTCGCGCACGATGTCGATGGTCACGCCTTCGGGCAGGTCGTTGGCCACCAGTTCGGCCACCGCCGCGCGAACCTCGCGCGCCACGGCGACGGTGTTCGAGCCTTGGGTCTTGACCACATCGACCGCCAGCGCCTGCGCGCCGTCCAGCAGGGCCATGCTTGTCACCTCGGCCTGACCGTCCTCGATGGTGGCGACATCGCTCAGCCGCACCGGCTGCCCGCCGCGGCGAGCCACGATGATGTCAAGGAAATCGGCCGCCCGTTCGATCCGGCCCTCGACCTGGATCGACTGCACCACCCGCCCGGCCTCGATGGCCCCGGCGGGCAGGTTGCGGTTCTCGGCGGCCAGCGCCGCCGTCACCTCGCCCACGCCCACGCCGAACGCGTTCAGCCGGTCGGGGTCGATCAGGATGTTCAACTGCCGCGGCACCCCGCCCACCACTGACGCGCGCCCGACACCCTGAATCACCGACAGGCGCTGCACGATCACATCCTCGGTCAGCGCGGTCAGGTCGCGCGGCGCCAGATCGCCGCCACTGACTGCCAATGAGATCACCGGCAGTTCGGCGGGGTCGAAGCGCAGGATGGTCGGGTCTTCGGCATTGTCGGGGAAGGCAGCCTGAATGCCCGCCAGCCGGTCGCGCACGTCCTGCGCCGCATCCGACGACGCGATGTCCATGTCGAAGAAGATGATCACCAGCGCCTCGCCCGCGCGCGAGGTGGACCGGACGTTGTCGATGCCGCTGATGGTGTTGACCGCATCCTCGATCGGCTTGACCAGATCGGTCTCCACCGCCTCGGGCGAGGCGCCGGGGTAGGAAACCACCACCGCCACCACCGGAAAATCCACGTCCGGCAGTTGCTCGATCGCAAGCCGCTGGAACGAGAAGATGCCGAACACCATGATCGCCGCCATGATCATCGTGGCGAATACCGGCTGCGCTACGGAAATGCGGGTCAGGAACATGGCCCTAGTTCTCCAGCAGGCGGATGGTGTCGCCCGGCGTCAGTTCCGGCAGGGCAGCGGTCACCACGATGTCGCCCGCAGCTATGCCGGACCGGATCTCGGTCAGTCGCCCCGCCCATTCCCCGCCCGCCTCGACCGGCTGGCGCACCAGCACATCGCCGTCGATCTTCAGCACATGTTTCCCGGCCCGGTCTGTGCGCAGCGCATCGGTCGGGATCGCAAGGGCATCCTTCGCCTCGGCCACCACGATCTGCCCGGTGGCGAACATGCCGCCCAGCAGCAGCCCCTCGGCATTGTCGATGGTCACATAGACCTGAATCGTCCGGGTGCCCTCGGCGGCCACCGGGTTGATCCGGGCGACGCTGCCCGCGAAGCTGCGCCCGGCGATGCCGTCAACCGTGACGGTCACATCCTGTCCCGGCCGCAGCAGCGACCCGGCCGAGATCGGCGCGTTGCCCTGCATCTCGACCCGCGACAGGTCCACCAGGCTGATCAGCGGCGCGCCGACCGACACGAAGGTGCCCGGCTCGACCGCGCGGGCCGAGACGATGCCGCCGAACGGCGCGCGCACCGTGGCGTTGCGCAGCGTCAGTTCGGCCGCCAGCACCTGATCGGCCAGCGCCGAAACGGTGGCGCGCAGCCCTTCCACGCTGCTGCGCGCCTCCTCCTGGCTGGAGGCGGTGGACACGCCGCGATCCAGCAGCGCCTGCACCCGCTGCAACTGCCCCTCGGCCAGCGCAAGCTGGGCGCGGGTGGCATCGGCGTTGCTGCGCTGCAGGTTCAGATCCAGCGTCAGCCGTTCGATACCCACCTGCACCAGCATGTCACCCGCCGCCACCGCGTCGCCCGGCCGCGCCGTCACCGCCTCGACCTGCCCGCCGGTCTGCGACGAAAGCTGCGCCCGGCGCGCCGGTTCCAGCGTGCCGATCACCTTGACGGTGCGGCGCAGGGTCTGCGGGGCAAGGGTGGCGTATTCATCGGGGTTGACCTGCATCCGGCTGACCACGGCCACCTCTGGCGCGGCGGGCGGGGCGGGGCGGCTTTGCCACCACCAGGCATACCCGCCCACGGCCAGCACGACCAGCAGCGCCACCAGCCATGGCCACAGCCGCCGCCGCCGCGGCAGACCGGCCCTTGCCCGCTGCGCCGCCGCCATCTCGCGCGGAGACATGGCCCATTCCGGCTTGTCCAGGGTCGGAAAGGTGGGGTTGGTGGTCATGGCTGTTCCGTTCGATAGATGTCTTCGGGTCGGCAAAGCCAGACACCATACCGCCGCGCCCGGCCATGATGCACGTCAGTAAAAGACCCCTGTTCCGCCGACGACGCCGACCCTGCATTAATTGGCATCATTGGCAGGGTTTTCAACCGATCGGGCACGCCCGCTTTCCGGCCCGGCCCCCAAACCGCATGACAGCGCCTTCGATTGGCGGCCGGACGCGGCAGCCATGCCGCCTTGATTGCCGCCTGCCGCAAAGACGTGTAAAATTGTCCTCTGCGAATCCCGGATATCGGTCGGATGGCCGGGGTCTCGTGCAGGGGGTTTGACGACCGGTTTCCGGAGACGCCTGGGGATCACAGCCCTTCGTCCCCGGGTGCCGTGTTCTTTACGGGAGAAAGCATGTCGTCCTTCAGGAATGTCGTTTCGCTCAGTCGCGGAATGGAGGTGTTGCGCGCCGTCAACAGCGACGGCCGTGCCACGGTCGGCTACATCCACGCCCGCACGGGCTTTGACAAGGCGACGATCGTCCGAATGCTCGAAACCCGCGCCTCGACAGCCAGCGGATGAACCCGAACCGCTGAGAATCTGCAGCGGTGTCTTCACCGAAGAACAGGCCGAGCGCGGCAAACTGGTCTACACGGAAATCTGCGCATCCTGCCACGGCAACACCGGAAGGGGCGGGCCAAGCGTGCCGACCCTGACGGGATATACGCTGAACTCCAAACACGAAGGGGTGTCGCTGAGCACCTACTTCCGGTTCATGCGCGACACCATGCCGGTCGGCCGGCCGGGCAGCCTGCAGGAACAGACCTATGCCGACGTGCTGGCCTACCTGTTGAAGATGCACGGCGCACCGGCGGGCGATCACGAGCTTGCGGTGATGGACGCCCGCTTTGCCAACATCACGATAGAGAAGAAACCGAAATAACGACACCCGCGCGAACGCAAGTGTCAACGCCCGCATCACCGTGCGGGGCGAACGACCGACCATGCATGAAGGAGGAGCACCAGACCGGACCACCATCTGCCGCTGACCCGCAAACGATCAACAGGTGTCGAGACCGGCCGAGCCGTCTCGCGCTAGGAGGAGGAACTCATGACGATTGGCCGCACCTTTCACCTTGCATCTGTCAGCAGCGCGACCGCCAATGTCCGCATCAGGATGGTCCAGAAGGGCAGGTCACTCATGGCCCCGACCCTTTCCGACCGCAGGTCGCTGCGACGTTTGCACTCTGCAAGACTTCAACTCTCTTCCGCGGGCTGCAGGTGATGGGCCTGCAACAAGGTATCCAGGGTGCCGTCGGCGATCAGGGTGGCGATACCGTCGCCGAGCAGCGTGTTCAGCCAGGTGTCCTGGCTGCGCGTGGCGATGCCGATCTCGATCAGTTTCACCTCGAACGGCAGCGAGGCCAGCACGCGAAACCCGGCCGTTGGTGGCCGCCTACTGGCCCGCGACCGGGGCGCCGCATGTGGTGGCCTGGATAGCTGCCGTTGCCGACCTGTCGGGCTGGTTCGTGGTGGTCAATCTCCTGCCGCTGCCGCCGCTGACGGGGGGGCTGCTGCTGGCGGCGGTGGCGCCCGGGCTGCACCGTCTTCTGCTGGCGCGCGCTTCTGCTGGCGCGCGCGATGTGGATCGGCATCGCGCTGGCCGTCGCGCTGATCCTGACGCGCCAGACCGCGCTGACCGGGCTGTTGCAGCCGGTCGTGCGCCTGGTGCCGCAATGACCGGGGGGCCGCTGCCGCACCGCAACCGCCCGCCTGCCGACCCGTTGCTGGCCCCGCTTGCGGCACTTGCCCGGCTGCGGCTGATCCGCGATCCGGCGACGGCGGGGCTTGCGGCCCTGCTGGCGGGGGCGGTCACGGCGCTGGGGGCCGGTCTGGTCGATCCGCAGGGCCGCATCCTGCCGGGCGGCGCCGTGCCGCCGGCGCTGGCGCTGGGGGCCTTTGCGTTGCTGGCCGGGGGGCTGTGGGTGTGGCGGCGGCGGCCGGGCCGGGTGGGCCTCGCCTTCGACGTGGACCGCAGGCTGGGCCTCGGCCAGCTTTACGGCTCCGCGGTCGATCTGGCGCTGACGCCCGCCGCTGCGAATGGCGCCGTTGCGGATGGCCCGGTGCCGCGCGCCCTGCTGGCCTCGGCCGGCGAGGCTGCGGCACGGATCGACCCGCGCCGGATCAGCCTGCTGCTGACCCGGACGCTCGCGGCCCTCTGTGCCCTGCTGGCGCTGGTGGCGACCCTTCTCTGGGGCGGCTGGCTGACCGCGGCGCCGCTTCCCGCCCCCGACCCGATCGGGGCCGAAGCCGGTGCCAAGGCCGAAAAGACCCGGCGCGAGGATCTGGAAACCGTGGCAAGCCTGATTGCGGCCGAGGCCGCGCGGCGCAAGGATCCCTATCTTGCCGCGGTCGCCACCGCCCTTGCCCGGGAGCTGGAACGCGACGGCGCCGCCCCGCTGTCGTCGGCGCAGGGGTCGAGGTCTTTCAGGCCGATGACCTGCCCGAGGATGACGCCCGTTTCGATCTGGTGATCGTGGATGGCATCGCCATCCGCCGCGCGCCCGCGACCAGCACGCTGTGGATCGGGCAGGGCCGGGTTGCGGGCGGCGATGCCCCCGTGCCGACCCTCGCGCCCGACCCCGACCACTGGGACAACACGCATCCCCTGGCGCAGATCGGCGGCTGGGCGGCGCTGGGCATCACGCGGGCCTATCGGCTTGCGCCCCTGCCACACGCCACCGTCCTGCTGTCGGCGCAGGGCGACCCGCTGCTTCAGGTCCGCCGCCTG
The DNA here is from genome assembly GCA_032334235.1 of Paracoccaceae bacterium Fryx2. Taxonomy (NCBI): domain Bacteria; kingdom Pseudomonadati; phylum Pseudomonadota; class Alphaproteobacteria; order Rhodobacterales; family Paracoccaceae; species Paracoccaceae bacterium Fryx2. Next base: position 3,147,535 of record JAVSGI010000005.1, on the reverse strand, counting down.
CCGCAGGGGTTCGACGTGCATCCGGCGTTCGACCCGGCTGAAAGCACCTGGCCCGAACAAAGCGGCATCGCGCAATTTGCGGCGGCGCTGGCCGACCTGCTGGCTGCGCCCCCCGGCGCGGCACCCGTCGCCGCCTGCATCGTGGTGCTGGTGCAACCCGCCGGAGCCGAAATCCCGGCGGAAGGTGCATCCCGCTGGCAGGGGCCAGAGGTCGGCATCGTCGGCGCGGGTGCCGCGGCACGGGTGCTGGCCGACCCGGGTGCGGCGCCCGTTCCGGCGCAGCCGGCGGAACTGCGGCTGTCCGGGGGGCTTCTGCCGCTCGACCTGGCACTGGCGATGGTGCCCGAGGGCCAGCGCGGCCGGCTGGTGCTTGCCGCCGACATGGTGATGGGAGCGGATGCGATGGCAGGGCTTGCGACCCGCAGGGTGGTGGTGGACCGCCTGCCCGCCCTGCCGCCGCCACAGGGCGAGGTGATCCTGCGTGGCATCGACCTGCCCCGTCAAGTGGTGGCGGGCGATGCGGTCACGGCGGTGGGCCTTGCCTTCGCGCAATCCGACACGACGGCGCTGCTGACCCTGTTGCAGGATGGCCGAGCGGTGGCCGAACAGACCATCGCGCTGACCGCAGGCAACACCCGCGTCGAGGCCGACCTGCCGCCGGTCGCGGGGGGCGAAACGCTGATCGAGATGGCGCTTTCGGCCCCCGGCGACACCTGGCCACAGAACAACCGCGCCGGGCGCCTGCTGACGGCCGAACCCCCGCGCCGGGTGCTGGTGATCGCCCCTTCCGACGCGCATGGCACCGCCTTTGCGGGCCCCTTGCGCGCCGCCGGAGTTGATGTCGAGGTGATCTCCCCCGGCCACGCGCCGGAATACCTGCCGGGCTGGCTGGCCTACGGTGCCATCGTGATGGTCGACACCCCCGCCATCGCCCTTTCGACCCGCCAGCAGGGCCTGATCGAGACGGCGGTGGCCGATCACGGGCTGGGCCTGCTGATCCTCGGCGGGCCCAACAGCTATGGCCCCGGCGGCTATTACCAGACCGCGCTGGAACGCCTGTCGCCGCTGTCGAGCCGGATTCCGCGCGACGCGCCAGAGGTCGCGATGGTCTTCGTTCTCGACCGCCCGGGCAGCATGTTGCAGCCGGTGGGCGAAGGCACGCGGCTCGACATCGCCAAGCGCGCCACGCTTTCGGCGGTCGATCTGCTGAACCCGCGCAGCCAGATCGGCATCATCGTGTTCGACGCCGAGGCGCAGACGATCCTGCCGCTGGGCGAGGTGGAGGCGGCGCGCACGAAAGCGGCGCTGGACGGGGTAGACCCCGGCGGCGGCACCGCGATCCTGCCCGGGCTGGACGCGGCACTTGCCATGCTGAGCGGCGTCGATGCCCCGGCGCGGCATGTCATCGTGATGACCGACGGGCTGAGCCAGCCGGGCGACTTTCCCGCCATCCTCGACCGGCTGCGGGGGCAGGGCATCACGGTTTCGGCCGTGGCCATCGGTCAGGGGGCCGACCGCAGCGTGGTGGAAACCATCGCCGCGCCGGGTGGCGGGTCGGCCCATACCAGCAGCGATTTCGAGGCCCTGCCCTCGATCCTGTCGCAAGAGGCGATGCTGCTGTCGGAGCCGATCGAGATCCGCCGCTCGCAGCCGGTCTGGGCCGATACGGCGGCAGGCTTTCTGGCCGGGCTGCCCGACCCCATGCCGCCGGTTGAAGGCTTCGTGCTGACGACTGCCATACCCGAGGCGCGGCTGGCGATGGTCACCCCTGACAAGGAAGGCCGCGACGCGCCGCTGCTGGCGTGGTGGCGCTATGGCAACGGCACGGTGCTGGCGCTTGGCACCGATGCGACCGGCAGCTGGACGAGGGGCTGGCAGGCGGTGCCCGCCTACGGCCAGTTCTGGACCCGGGCGCTGCGGGCGTTCCTGCCCGCCAGCCACGCGCCGGGTCTGCATCTGTCGGCCGAAGGTCGCGGCGAGGCGCTGCACCTGACGCTGGAGGCGCTGACCGAAGACGGCGAACCCCGCGCCGGGCTTGACCTGACGGCCGCCGTCACCATGCCGGACGGCGACACGCTGGTCACGCCGCTGCGCGAGAGCCGGGCCGGGATCTACCGTGCCGCCGTGCCGCTGGACGCGCCGGGCCGCTACGCCGTCAGCGTGCAGGTCGCGGCCGCTCCCGGCGCCAGGCTGCCCGGGCCGCAAAGCCTGTCGGCGGCCTTCCACCATTCCTATGCAACGCAGTTCGATCTGGCCCATCCGGGCGGAGCCGCGGCCTGGCTGGCCGAAACCACCGGCGGCAGGCTGGTGGACCCCGACGAGATGCTTGCCGCAGGGGCCGGGCTGTCGTTACGCTGGCAAGGGCAGGGACAGGTCTGGGCGCTGCTGGCGCTGGCACTTTTTCTGATCGAACTGGTTCGCCGTCAGGCGGGCCTGCCCCGACGCCGACCGACCCGGACAGCAACGGCCAGACAGCAAGGGAGTGAACTATGACCCCCATGACAGCACCGACCGCGATCGACCCAGACCTTGCGACGCTGGAACGGCTGCGTGCGGCCCTGCAGGCCACCCGGGCCAGCGTGGCCACCATGGTGATCGGCCAGCCACAGGCGCTGGACCTGATGCTGATCGGGCTGATTGCCGGCGGCCATGTGCTGCTGGAAGGGCCGCCGGGGGTGGGCAAGACCCTGATGGTGCGCTGCCTTGCGCAGGTCAGCGGGCTCTCGTTCTCGCGCATCCAGTTCACGCCGGACCTGATGCCCGCCGACATCGTGGGTGCGATGGTGATGGTGCCCGATGCCGACGGGCGCAACCGGCTGGAGTTCCGCAAGGGCCCGGTCTTCGCGCAACTGCTGCTGGCCGACGAGATCAACCGCGCCTCGCCGCGCACCCAGTCGGCCCTGCTGGAGGCGATGCAGGAGGCGACGATTTCCTCGGCGGGCATCAGCACCCCCCTGCCCCGGCCGTTCTTCGTGCTGGCCACCCAGAACCCGATCGAGATGGAGGGCACCTATTCCCTGCCCGAGGCGCAGATCGACCGGTTCCTGTTCCGCATCGACGTGGCCGACCCCGATCAGGACACGCTGACCGACATCCTGACCGCGACGACAGGCGCGGCGGCGGCAAACCGGACCCGGACCATCACGCCCGACGACATCCTCCAGCTTCAGGCGCTGGTGCGCAGCGTGCCGATTGCCGAGCCGCTGCGGCGCGGCGTGGCGCGGCTCAGCGTGGCAACCCAGCCGGGGCGCAGCGACACCGATGCCACAGTGACCCGCCATGTCCGCTTCGGGATCAGCCCGCGCGGGGCGCAGGCGCTGGTGCTGGGCGGCAAGGCCCATGCGCTGCTGGCGGGGCGCAACCATGTGGCAGTCGCGGACCTGCGGGCGGTGCTGCTGCCGGTGGTCCGCCACCGGTTGCAGTTGAACTTCGAGGGCCTCGCGTCGAATCTCGATGCCGACGCGCTGATGCTGCGCCTGTTCGATCAGTGCCTGGGGCACCTGTGATGCGCCCGCCCCCCGCCCTGCTGGAGCAACTGAAGGCCTCGCGGCTGCTGCCGATGCGGGCGCGGCCTTCGGTCGGGATCGGCGAGCGGCGGTCGCGCAGCAAGGGGGCGGGCATGGAATTCATCGACCACCGCCCCTATCGGGCGGGTGGAGACACCCGCCACCTTGACCCGCATGTGATGGCCCGCACCGGCGAAGCGGTGATCCGGCAATATGTGCAGGGGCGGCAACTGCCGGTCACCCTCGTGATCGACGCCAGCCCCTCGATGCTGATCGAGGATGGCGCGAAGTTCCGCTCTGCCTGCCTGCTGGCGCAGGTGCTGGGCTTTGTCGCGCTGACCGGCGGCGACCGGGTGCAGGCCGCGATGCGCGGCGCGCGGGGGCTGGCCCTGTCGCCGCGCTGGCAAGGGGCGGCACGGGCCGAGGCGCTGTTTGCCTGGATCGCCGGGGTCGAGGCCGGCGCGGCCGACGCCGGCTTTGCCGCCACGCTCGCTGACGTGACGCCACATCTGCCGCAGGCGGGGCTGGTGGTGGCGCTGAGCGACTGGTGGGGGGACGGGGTGCGCCAGCGGCTCGACATCCTGCACGCGGCGGGGCACGAGATCCTGGCGATGCAGATCCTGTCGCCGGGCGAAAGCGACCCCGCGCGGCTGGGTCAGGGATTGATGACCCTGCTGGATGCCGAAACCGGGGCCGAGGTCGAGGTGATGTCCGACGCCGAGACCCTGGGCCGTTACGGCGTGCTGCTGCGGGCCTGGCAAACCGGTCTGCGCGAGCTTTTCAGCGCCCGCCACTGGCATTTCCTCGCCGCCCCCTCCGACGCCGGGGTGTACGACATCTGCCTGCGCACCCTGCGCGGCGTGGGGGTGCTGGCATGACGCAGGCCGATGACATCGTGGTCGATGCCGTGAGCAAGCCTTACGGGCGGCACCTGGCGCTGGATCAGGTCAGCCTTCGGGTGCGCAGCGGCAGCGTCTTCGCCCTGCTTGGCCCCAACGGCGCGGGCAAGTCGACCCTGATCGACATTCTCTGCACCATCCGCGCCCCCGACGACGGCAGCGCGCAGGTCAACGGGCTGGACGTGGTGCGCCAGTCGCGCAAGGTGCGGCGCGAGATCGGCGTGGTGTTTCAGGATCCGACGCTCGACACCCGGCTTACGGTGCGGGAAAACCTCAACTTTCACGGCATGGTCTACCAGAGGGGCCGCGCCGACCGACACCGCAGGATCGACGAGCTGCTGGCGCTGGTGGAACTGGAGAATTGGCGCGATGCGGTGGTCCGCACCCTGTCGTCGGGCATGAAGCGGCGGCTGGAGATTGCCCGGGCGCTGATGCACGAACCGCGCGTGCTGTTTCTGGACGAACCGACCGTCGGGCTTGACGCGCAGGCCCGCGCCGGGATCTGGAGCTATCTCGACACCCTGCGCAAGAACCGACCGCTGACGGTGGTCGTCACCACCCACTACATCGACGAGGTCGAAAGCTGCGATCATGTCAGCATCATCGACCATGGCAAGATCATTGCCGAAGGCACGCCCGACGCGCTGAAGGCGGATCATGGCCGGTTGCTGGTGCGGGCGCGCCCGGCCTCGGCCGCCGTCGGGCAGGCGATCCGCGCGCGCCACCCCGGCGTGCTCGACGGGGCGGGCGGGCTGCTGCTGATCCCGTTGGATGACCCGGCGGCGCTCGACGCGCTGCAGGCCGACTTCGGGCCCGACCTGCGCCACATCACGATCGACCAGCCAAGCCTTGAAAACGTGTTTCTCAGCCTGACGGGGCGCGACCTGCGCGAGGGCGCCCCCGCCTCGCGCCGCGGGAGGCCGAATGGAAGGTGACCCCCCCAACGCGGCCCGGCCGCGCCTTTCCGCCGTCTGGGTCGTGACGCTGCTTCGGCTGGCCTTCCTGGCGCTGCTGATCGGGCTGTGGTGGATCGCCTCGATGAATGTGGCGCGCAATCTGGTGCCATCGCCGCTGGCAACGTGGGAGGCGGCGCTGCGGCTGTTTGCCGAGGGGCGGCTGCAGACCGCGCTGGGCGACAGCCTGTCGGTCTATGGCTCGGGCTATCTGATCGCCATCGCGGTGGCGATTCCGCTGGGGGTGCTGATGGGCGCGCTTCGGCTGCTGGGCAAGACGCTGGAGGTCTATGTCTATGCGCTGGCGGCAACCCCGCGCGTCGCCTTCATCCCGCTGATCATCGTGCTGCTGGGGCTGGGGTTCGAGGCCAAGGTGTTCATCGTCTTTCTCGGCGCGGTGATGCCGATCCTGATCAACACCTATGCCGGGGTGCGCGAGGCCGATGCCGAACTGGTGGAAATGGCGCGCTCGGTCGGGGCGGGGCGGGTGCGGGTCTTTACCCGCGTCGTGCTGCCCGGTGCGGTGCCCTATGTGATCGTCGGCCTGCGGCTGGGGGCGACCATTGGATTGATTAACACCGTCGTGGCCGAGCTGTACACTGCCGTCCGGGGGCTGGGAGGGCTTCTGGCGGTGTATGGAAACACCTTCCGCATGGCGGAATACTTCGTGATCGTGATCGCGCTGGCAATGATCGGCGTCGTGGTGACCGAAGCCCTGCGCCATCTGGAGGGCCGTCTGGGCCGTTGGCGGGGTTCGGCATGAAAACCCGCAAAAAATGGGAGGAACGAATGGGCAATTCTTATCTGGGCCGGACGCTGCTGGCGGGCCTGCTGGCGCTGGGTCTGGCCGGGGCCGTGGCGGCAGAGCCGTTCCGGCTGATCATCACCGATCTGGAAACGCCGCTGGTGCCGAACTCGGTGATGGATCTGGCTGAAAAGCTTGGCTACTTCGAGGCCGAGGGGGTGGAGGTCGAACTGGTCCGCGTGCAGCAGACCCCGTCGGCGCTGGCTGCCCTGCAGGCGGGCGAGGGCGAGATGGCCAACATCGGCACCGATGCGCTGCTGCAACTGGTGCTGGGCGGGGCGACCGACCTGCGCGCCGTGACCTCGCCCAACAAGGCGCTGCCCTTCCTGATCGCGGCGCGCGACGGCATCGACACCCCCGCCGATCTGGCCGGGGCCAGCTTTGGCGTGGGCCGGGTGGGCAGCCTTGACCATTCGCTGAGCATGAAGGTGCTGGCCTCGCAGGGGGTGGCGGTCGACGGGCTGGAGGTCGTGACGCTGGGCCAGCCGTCGGCACGGGCGCAGGCGCTGGCCGCAGGGCAGATCGACGCCACCACGATGTCGATCGGGGTGTGGAGTGCGATGCCCGACAAGACCGGGCTGCATGTGCTGATCGGCCAGGATGACTACTTTGCCGCCGCCCCGGTGGTCAGCAAGGTCAACATCGTCACCCAAGCGACCCTCGACACCCGCGGCGACGAGGTGCAGGCGGTGATCCGGGCGCTGACCAAACTCAGCCGCACCTTCGCAGACACGCCCGAGGTCTGGGTCGATGCCGTCGCCGCCGCCCGCCCCGATGTCGAGCGCGCGACGCTGGAAACGCTGGCCGTGGCCTTCAGGGAAAGCTGGAGCATCAACGGCGGGCTGAGCGCGGACGAGCTGAAATACACCACCGACTGGCTGTACCAGACCGAGGATTTCGCGGGCAAACCCCCGGTCGCGCTGGAGGCGTGGGTGGATTTCGGCCCCGTGGACAAGGTTCTGACCGATATCGGCACCGCGCCGGGCCTTGACGCGCAGACCCGATGACCATGGCCGCGTACCCCCGGCCCGACGCAGGGGCGATGCCCGGAGCCTCCGGTGCGGCGCCCCTGCTGGTGATGGATGGCGTGACCAAACGGTTCCGCCATCCGGGCGGCATGACCAGCATGGCGCTGGACGGGGTGTCGCTGGAGGTGGGCGAGCAGACCTTCGTGGCACTTCTGGGCCCTTCGGGCTGCGGCAAGACCACGGTTCTGCGGCTCGCCAACGGGCTGATCACCCCCGACAGCGGAAGCGTGCTGCTGGCGGGCAAGCCGCCGCAGCCCGGGCCGGGGGCGGGTTTCGTGTTCCAGTCGTTTCGCCTTCTGCCCTGGGCCACAGTGCGCGCCAATGTCGAATTCGCGCTGGAACCGCTGGGGCTGGACCGGGCCGAGCGGCGCGCGCGGGCAGACCGCTATCTGGCGCTGGTCGGGCTGGCCGGCAGCGCCGACCGCCATCCCGGCCAGTTGTCGGGGGGGATGCGGCAGCGCGTGGCGCTGGCAAGGGCGCTGGCGGTCGAGCCCGACATCCTGCTGATGGACGAACCCTTTGCCAGCCTTGACGCCCAGACCCGCGAACTGCTTCAGATCGAGTTGATGGCAATCTGGGCCCGGCACCGCGCGCTGGTGCTGTTCGTCACCCACAGCGTCGACGAGGCGATCCTCTTGGCCGACCGGATCGTGCTGATGGGCTCGGGCCGGGTTCTGGAACAGATCGAGGTCGGGATCGAGCGGCCGCGCTGGTCGGCCGAGGTCCGGGCCGACAGGCGCTTTCTCGACCTGCGCGCCTACCTGTGGAACCGCATCCGCGACCTTGTGCTGTCCGATCCGGCCTCGGAATTCTACGGGCGCGCGACGATCCTCCAGCAACGGGGCAACGAATGGGTCTGATCATCGGCATCTACGCCATCTGGCTGCGCGAGGTGAAACGGTCGCTGCGCGACCGCGGGCAGATCATCGGCGGGGTCAGCCGCCCGCTGCTGTAGGTGCTGATCCTCGGAATCGGGCTGAACCCCTGTTTCCGCGGCGAGGTGTATGGCGAGGTGCGCTTTGTCGTGCCCTACACCCATATGCAATTCATCTTTCCCGCCGTGATCGTGCCGAACATCCTTTACACCTCGGTGCAGGCGGCGGTGTCGCTGATACGGGACAGGGAGTTCGGCTTCCTGCGCGAGGTGCTGGTGTCGCCCCGCCCAGCACCTTGCCCAGCAGCACCGCATTGCGCGGCATCGGCGACACCACGCTGACCCGGCGGGTCGAGGCGATCCTGTCAGATCTGGCACGCGACGGCACGCTGGCCGACCGCTACGGCCTTGGTGCGTCTGTCCGGTGCTGGGACGAGTACGGGTGCCGCGCGACGGATTGAACCTGCGCGCACCGCTCCGGCTGCGGCCATGCAGACCGCAACCGGCAGGGTTCGAACCGTCACGCCGCCAGCTTGCCCGAAGCCTTGGCGAGATGGGTCGCGATGGCATCCATCAGGGCCGGAGACAGCGCGTCATAGGGCGGCAGGCCGATCTCGGTCAGGCGGGCGCGGATTTCCGGCATCTTGTCGGGGCTGACGCCGCTTTCGATCACCGACGACACGAAGGCGGCAAACTCGGGCGCCGCCCAGCCGGGGGTGTCGCTGAGTTCGGTATGCACGAAGTCCAGCCCGTAGAACGGATGTCCCTTGTTCTCGATCCGGCCATACATGTGCACGCCGCAATCCTTGCAGGCGTGGCGCTGGATCGTGGCCTTTTCGTCCACCACATGCAGCTTGTCGGCCCCCGAGGTCACCTTCACCTTGTCGCGGCTGACCACTGCCACCTGCGAGAAGATGGCGCCTTCCGGCTTCCAGCATTTGGTGCAGCCGCAGGCGTGGTTGTGGGCGGTCTGCGCGCCGATCTCGACGGTGACAGGGTTGGTCTTGCAATGGCATTTCAGCGTGCCGCCGGCGAACCCCGGCTTGGTCGGCGCAATGCCGTTGTCGATTGCGGGATGCAGTTTGATCACTTTGTTCCTCCTCCAGAATTTGAACATCGGCGCCTCCATTCCATGGACTCGGGGTCGGACGTCGTTGCGTCCGGTCGCCGGTTTCAGGTTCACGGCAAACCGCCCTTGCGGCAATACAGCGGAAGGTGGCGGTTTTTCGCGCGGGCTTTCACCGCGACTCGGGCGTCAGCGCAGCTTGCGCCGCAGCATCGACCGCGCCGGGTCATAACCCCACAGCGCGCCCAGCAGGAACACGGCGAAACTGCCCGCGACCCAGAGCAGCGCGGTCAGGTTCAACTGGCCGTAAAGCGCAAAGCGGATCAGTTCGACCGCGTAGGTGAACGGGTTCAGCGCACAGAGGTCGTGCAGCAGGACAGAGCTTTCCTGCATCTTCCACAGCGGATAAAGCGCCGATGACAGGAAGAACATCGGAAAGATGACGAAGTTCATCACGCCCGCAAAGTTCTCCAGCTGCCGGATGGTCGAAGACAGCAGCAACCCCAGCGCCCCCAGCATAAGCCCGCTGGCCACCAGCGCGGGCAGCACCGCAAGATAGCCCATCGGCGGCATGGTGATGCCGGTGGCCGCGGCGATGGCCAGAAACACCCCAACCTGCAGGATAGACACCGCGACACCCGCCAGCAGCTTGCAGAACAGCAGCCACCAGCGCGGCAGGGGCGAGGTCAGCAAGAGCCGCATCGACCCCATTTCCTGATCATAGACCAGCGACAGCGAGGATTGCATCCCGTTGAAAAGCTGGATCATCGCGCAAAGGCCCGGCACGATGTAGACCTCGTAGGTGATGTAGGTCTGGTAAGGTGGAATGATCGACAGGCCCAACGCGGCGCGGAACCCTGCCGCGAACACCACCAGCCAGACCAGCGGCCGCACCAGCGCCGCCAGAAACCGGCCGCGCTGCTGCAGGAAACGCAGCGCCTCGCGGGTGACGATCACTCCCAGCGCGACAAGCCACGCCCTCATGGCGCAACCCCGCCGCCGTCGGCGGTCATCGCCAGGAACGCCTCTGCCAGTGTGCTGCCGCCCGCGATGGCGGCAGCGCTGCCGTCGGCCAGCACCCGGCCCTGATGCAGCACCACGACCTGATCGCTGTCGCGCACCTCGTCCACCAGATGCGTCGCCCACAGCACCGCCAGCCCCGAGTCGGCAAGGTCATGCACATGCCCGCCGATCGCCGCACGCGAGGCCGCGTCCAGCCCGACGGTGGGTTCATCCAGCAGCAACACCTGCGGCCGGTGGATCAGGGCGCGCGCAATCTCCATCCGCCGCCGGTGGCCGCCGTTCAGGGCGCGCACCTGCTCGTCGGCCCGTTCGGCCATGCCGAGGCGTTCCAGCGCCGCCTCGATAGAGCGTGCCGCCGTCCGCCCCGAAATGCCGTGGAGCCCGGCGAAATAGCGCAGGTTGCGCCGCACCGACAGGTCGAGATCAAGCGTCGGCTGCTGGAACACCACGCCGATGCGGGCCAGCGCAGCGCGCGGGTTGCGGGCCATGTCGATCCCGGCGACCTCGATCCGGCCCTCGCGCGCCACGATCAGCCGGGTCAGCAGCGAGAACAGCGTCGATTTCCCGGCCCCGTTCGGCCCCAGCAGCGCGCAGAACCGCCCCGGCGCCACGGCAAAGCCGACATCGTCCAGCGCCGGTCGCCCATTGTAGCTGTAACTGAGGTGCGAAACCTGCAAACCCATCACCTGGCCCCCGCGCGCCGCCCGGCCCCTGCCTTTACGGCGGGCAGCGTCCTGCGGATGACCGTCGCACAGGCGGCGGCGGTCCACAGCAGAAAACACGCACCCGGCCACGGTTCAAACGGCATGGCGGCCGGAACCGGGGGCGTGGCCGACAGGGGAAATGCCGTCGGGCCGGGCGTGTTGCTTGCCCTTCCGGTCTTTGCCGGCCGCCTCGGCCATCAGATTCCCTGCCCCCGGCCGAACCGCGTCATTCCTTGGTTTTCTCGGTCACGGCAAAGGCCGCATCCATCTTCATGTCATATTGCCCGTCGGCGCAGAACACGTCGTCAAGCGCATAGCCGCCATCCTTGACCTCGATATCGTCGGGGTCCATCTGGCACTGGATGTCGGCCAGCGCCCGGGTGATCGCGTCGACGGTCTCGGCGGGTAGATCGTGCGCCGCGACCGGCATCGCTGTTGCCATCAGGGCCGCAAGGGCCAGTGCCCGCAAGGCAGACTGTTTCATGCATCACTCCTGTCGGATTTCACTGGATCGCGATCGTCATGCGCTGGCTTGCGCCGGATGTGCCGGGGATCCTGACTTCATAGCTGCCCGGCTTGATGGCGATGAACGACAGGGTGGCGGTGCCTGCCGCATCGAATTCCAGACTGTCGATCGCCATCGGGCGCACCTCGATGTCGCTTATGACGATTTCGTTCATCCAGATCGCCCGGAAGAACGCGGCGCCTTCGATTGCCAGTTCGGCGGTGCCGTCCGCCGTGATCTGCATCTCGTAATAGGCGCCCGACTGCAGGGTCACATCACCGGCCGACAGCGGCTGACCCGAGGCGAGGGTTACCACGATCGGTTCGCCCCGGTTGCATTTCGCCAGAAGGCCGGCAAAGCCGAGTTCCGTGCAAAGCGGGCCGGCCTGGGCTTGCGGTGCAAGCAGCATGGTTGCGGCAAGGATTGAGGCAAGGCGTTTCATTGCTTTCTTCCTTTCTCAGTTCGGGGCCACGACGACGCCCCAGGGCTGTTCGCCGACCTGGACCGACCTGATGACCTTTTCAGCCTTCACGTCGATGATGCTGACATCGTTGGAGTTGCCGTTGGTCACCACCAGAAAGGCCTCGTCCGGGGTGAAATCCATCTGCCAGACGCGCTGGCCGACCAGCAGGTAGTCGATCACCTCGTCGGTCGCCGCGTCGATCACCGCGACCCGGTTCGCAGGCCCCAGCGCCACGAAGATGCGTGAGCCGTCCTTCGTGACCCTTAGCCCGACCGGTTGCAGCCATTCCGGCAGCACGCCCGGCACCTCGAAGCCGATCTTCCTGGTGATCACGGGTTCGGCGCCGGTGATGTCGATCACCGAAACCGTGCCGCCGATTTCCGAGCTGACATAGACCTTCTTGCCGTCCGAGGTGAACTGGGCATAGCGCGGCCGTTGATCGACCAGCACGTTGTGGGTGATCTTGTAGGTCGCGGCGTCGATGAAATGCGCCATGTTGGTGGTTTCCGACGTGTTGATGAACACGCTGCCATCGGGGTGGATCGCCATGCCTTCGGGTTCCACCCCCACCGGCACCTCGGCCAGCACTTGCCGGGTCTTCACATCGACCACGGTCACGAGGTTGTCGTTCTCGTTGGCGATATACAACGGGTTGCCCGAGGGGTGCAGCACGAACAGCTCCGGGTCGGGGCCCGAGCTCAGCGTGTGCAACTCGGCATAGGTTGCCGGATCGAACACCCGCACCGTGTTGTCATCCGAGGCGGCGACGTAAAGCTCGGTTCCGTCAGGGCTGATGGTGATGCCGCGCGGGCGGTTGCCTGCGGGAAACTCGGCAATCACCTCCCAGGTGGCGCTGTCCAGCACGGTGACGCTGTTGCCGCGCTCGTTGGTCACGAACACCTTGTTGGCCAGCGCCGGGGCGGCGCCCAGCAGGAACAGCGGCAGGATCAGCAGGGCAGGTTTCATTCGTCATCCTCCAAACGCGCGGCAGGTGGTTTCGGGGGCATCGGTGCCCAGCGTGTCCAGCGGCGAGACCTGATGCAGAAAGCCCTCCTGCGGCGAGACGGTCACGGTCAACCGGCCATCGGTCAGCAGGATCGGCTGGCGCAACTGCCCGTTCCAGGGCCGGAAGGTCAGCTTCTGCCCCTTGAAGGCCGCAAGCTCGAAGTCGTTCGACAGGGCATAGGCGCGGATCGTGGCAGGTTCGGCCGAACCGGTCCGCGTCACCGCCTCGCCGATCACCCGCATCGCCAGCCAGACCTGATAATCCTCTTCGCGCATGGGTCGCCCGTTCAGCCGTTCGAACCGGTTCTGGAACTGCGTGGCGCCCCAGGCTTCCAGCGCGGGATGCCAACTGACGGGGCGCAGCCCGGCAGAGCCCGCGACGGGGCGCGCGTCCCAGGTGTGCCAGGGCAGATAGCCCGCGAAGATGTCGGAGTCGTCGGCGGCCAGCACAACGTCATGATCGGCGGCGCGCTGGGTAAAGACCGGCATCTGGCGTTGCACCATCACATGCCCGGTGTCGGTGTTGCGCGAGCCGCCGGTGTCGGCAAATTCGCGTTCCTCGACCACCCTCGCGCCGAACTTTGTGGCAGAGCGGCGGTAAGCCTCGGCCAGCGCCAGGTCTTCGGGGTGGGAGCCGTGGATCAGGAACAGCCGCGTCCATTTCTTGAACACCAGAAACTGCATCACCGCATCGGAAAGCATCGCCCGGCTGGGGGCCACATGCAGCAGGTTCGCCCGGCAGCCGTCATTGCGCAGATCCTCGTCACGTGCGCTGGCGTTCAGCACCAGCACCTCCGGCCCGGCGCGGTCGGCCAGCGCCTGCTGCGTGGCCCCATCGGCCATCAGCACGATCAGCCGCGCGCCCCCGGCCAGCAGGGCATCGAAAGCCGCCTCGGCTTCCTCGGGCGGCACGGCGCGGGTTTCGGTGGTGTAGGTGTTGCCCAGGAAGGCGCCGGTCGTCTGGTTGTCGCCGGTGCCGAGTGCCGCCCCGGCGAAGCCCAGGTCCGGCGGCGGCACGTCCAGTCGCGAGATCGGCAGGGGCTTTGCCACATCCACCCGCAGCACGGCGACGTTCACATCAAGCGCAAGGGCCTGCGCCGCGCCAAGCAGCACGAAAAACCCTGCCGCAAGCAGACTGTGGGGCTTCGGCATTCCGGGCGACCTCCCAATCATCCTGAATCCTTCGGGGTTGATGATGCGGGATCAAGGCCCCCCGTGAAACCGCTACTTATGGAGCATTGTCCCGGACACGTCGCCGGTTAGCATGGCCCGATGCGGCGTGCTGTGATCCTCCTGCTGATGGCCCTGTTGCCCCTGCCCGGCCTTGCCGCGACGGACGGCCCGCTGTTGCCCGGCGCAAGCGTGGCCTTTCTGGGGATCACCTTCATCGACACCTCGACCGAGGGCGCCTACAACGGCGTTCGTGCCGATGAAACGGCGCGGATACCGCTTCTGGAAGATGCCGTGCGCAGCCGCTTTGCCGAGGAAGGGCTGGTGCTGCTGCCCAACGACCCGATTGCCGCCGAGCTTGCCAACACCGTCAACCCCGCCGACTGTTACGGCTGCGAGGTGCGGATGGCCGCGAAACTGGGCGCCGACTATGTGCTGGTGGGCGAGGTGCAGAAGGTTTCCAACCTGATCCTCTCGATGAACCTGGTGATGCGCGACGTGAAGACCAGCGAAATGGTGCGCGGCATGTCGGTCGACATCCGGTCGAACACCGACGAGACATGGCTGCGCGGCATTCGCTACATCCTGAAAAACCACTTCTTCAAACGATGAGGACCGCAATGAGCCCGTTCCGAAACCTCTGGCTTGCCGTTCTGCTGGTGTTGCTGCCGACACTGGCGCTGGCGCATGGCCCGACCCGGCAGAAGGTCACCCTTTCGGTCGATGTGACCGCCCCGCCCGAGGCGGTCTGGGCGGTGATCGGCAATTTTCAGGACATGAGCTGGCATCCGGCGGTGTTCTCCACCACCGGCGTGAACGGCAACCAGATCGATGCGACCCGGGTGCTGACACTGGGCGCCGAAGGCGGGCCGACGATTGCCGAAACGCTGACCAAGTTCGACGCGGCGAAGATGAGCTATTCCTACATGATCACCGCCGTCGATGTGGCGGTGCTGCCGGTCACCAACTATTCCTCGCACCTGACGGTAAAGCCGCTGGACGGCGGCGGGTCGCAGATCGAATGGCGGGGCGCGTTCTATCGCGGCTATCCCAACAACGACCCGCCGGAGAACCTGAATGACGCGGCCGCCATCGCGGCGGTCAGCGGGGTCTATCAGGCCGGGCTTGACGCGCTGGCGGCAAGGTTTGCGCCGTAGCCTTCCCCTTCTGGCGCTTGTGGCGCTGCTGGCGGGGCCCGCAGCGGCTGATCTGGCTTACGTCACCAACCAGAACAGCAGCGACCTGAGCGTGATCGACCTTGACCTCATGTCCGAGGTTGCCCGCCTGGACGTGCCGGGCAAGCCTGCGGGGGTGTCTGTGGCCGATGGCGCGGTCTATACCGTCAGCACCGAATCCCGCATCCTTCGCCGCCATGCGCTGAACGGCGGGGCAACTGCCGAACTTGCCCTCGATGGCGGGCCGATCGGCGTGGCGGTGGATGCGCCGCGTGGCCGGGTGTTCGTGTCGGACTGGTACAACGCCCGCGTCTGGGTGATCGGCGCGCGCGACCTGAAGGTGCAGCGGGAGCTTGTCACCGGCAGCGCGCCCGCCGGGCTGGCGGTGTCGCCCGACGGGCGCTGGCTGGTGACAGCGGATCGCGACGCCGACCAGATTTCGGTGTTCGACGCCGAAACGCTGGCCCCGCGCCATCGCGTCGGTGTCGGGCAGCGCCCCTTCGGCGTGGCCTTCGCGCCGGACGGGCGGGTTTTCACCGCCGATGTCGGCAGCAACAGCGTCACGGTGGTGAACCCCGAAACCGGGCAGGTTCTGGGCCGGGTTGCCACGGGCGCGCGGCCCTATGCGGTGGCCTTCGCCGCCGGGCGCGGCTTTGTCACCAACCAGTATGCCGACAGCGTGACCGTGTTCGATCTGGCAACGCTGGCGGTTCAGGCCGAGATTGCGGTGGGCGAATACCCCGAAGGCATCGACGCCACGGAAGACGGGACGCGGATCGTGGTGGCGAACTGGTTTTCCAACAGCCTGACGGTGATCGACGCCGCCAGCCTTGCGGTGATCGGAGAGATTGAAACCGGCGACGGGCCCCGGGCCTTCGGGCGCTTCGTGGCGACAGATGAGGGGGATGGCTGATGCAGTGGAAGGCGTGTCTTGCCGTAGTGGCGCTGCTGTGCGCCGCGCCCGCCACGGCGGACGAGGCCGCCTGGCCCGACATCCGCCACCAGCTTTACGGCGAACGGGTGCTGCACCCCGCCGCCGGGGTGATCACGCTGGCCGCGCCCTACCGCACCGGCAACGATGCCCGCACCGTGATCGGGGCCGAGGTGGCGGCGCCGCCTGGCCGGATGCTCAGCGCGGTGACGCTGGTGCTCGACAACAACCCGATGCCGGTTTCGACCGTGTTCCGGCTGGCCGAGCCGCAGGCCCGCTTCCGCTTTGACGCCACGCTGCGCATCAACGGCCAGACCCCGCTGCATGTGGTCGCAGAAACCTCGGACGGGCAGTTGTTCGTGGCCGATGGCTATGTGAAGACCTCTGGTCAGGGGGCCTGCGCCGCACCTCCGGTGGGCGACCCGGCGCTGGCGCTGGCGACGCTGGGGCAGATGACCATCGCGGTGGGCGAGACGGGCACCCTGCCGTTGCGCTCCGCCCTCGCCAATCTGCGCCGCGACGACATGCGGATGACGCTGGGCATTCGCCACCCCAGCCATTCCGGGATGCAGATGGACCAGATCTCGCTGCTGTTCATCCCGATGCGCTATGTCGAGACGGTGCAGATCGGGCTTGATGGCCGCCGCTATGTCGATGTCACGGGCTCGATCTCGCTCAGCGAGGATCCCGAACTGTCGCTGTCGATCCCCGCTGCGACGCGCGCCATCGACGTGACCATGACCGACACCGACGGCACCACCAGCACGGCAGAACGCAGGCTCGCCGCCTGGTGATCAGAGCCCGCCCGGCGCAGGCTCCAGCCGCTCGGTCGGATAGTCCTGAAACGCCCAGCCATCGGTGCCTTCGGGATACCAGAACACCCGGGTGTAGCCGTATTCCAGCGCCCGCTTGGCCGCGTTCCACGACATCCAGCAGTCTTCGAGACAGAAGAACAGCACCGGCCGGTCGGCATCGCCGCCCGTCGCCTGCACCAGACCGGTGCGGAACCACACGTGCATCGGTTCGGCAAGCTGGCCGTAGCCGACGTTGGGCAGCCAGATCGACCCCGGAATCGAGTGGCGCGGCTGGTCGCGCCAGATCGTGCCTTCGGGCAGGTTGGCGGGCTTGGGCGCGCGGGGCAGCACGTCGATGAAAGCCACCTGCCCGGTTTTCCACAGCGCAAAGGCGGTCTCGGTCGAAACCACCGTGGCGCCGGGCAGCACATCGGGCACCGGGGCGCGGTAATCGTCTTGCCGGTAACCCTGTTCCTGCCCCCATGCCGCCGGTCCGGCCAGAAGGGCCCCCGCCAGCAGCAGGGCGCGGATCACTTCGGCAGGTCCAGCGCGGCGGTGCCCGCATCGTTCAGCAGCGGCACGCCTGCCTCGGCCATGATCGCGTCGATTTTGGCCTGATTGCGGCGGATCAGCGAGTTCAGCTTGCGTTCCCACACCTTTTCGCCCTGCCGCACCCCCATGGTGATGCGGTAGTTCAGGCGCGGCGGCAGGGTTTCGGCCACCAGCGGCGTGACCTTCAGGCCGGGGTGGCTTTGCTTGACCAGCGGCCCGCCGATCGGCCCCCACAACAGGCCCGCGTCGATCACGCCGCCTTCCAGATCGGCCAGCATGTCCTCGGCCGGGCTTTCGTAGCGGCGGTCCACCATCAGGTTGTAGCCCTTGGCCAGCGGCATCAGCCCGAGGCGCGCCAGATGCGTGGCGGGCGGGCTGCCCGCGATCACGCCCACGCGCTTGCCCTGCAAGGCCGGATCCGCCAGCGTCGCCACCCCGGCCAGCGGGCCGTCGGTCGCCACGATCAGCACATAGGCAGAGGTGTAGTAGTGGTTCGTGTTCAGAACCAGTTCTTCGCCCTGGGCATAGCCGATCACCAGATCGCATTCATTGGCCTGCAGGGTCTTGCGAATGAACCCGGTCGCCATCGGAAACCAGGTGTATTCCAGCGGCAGGGCAAGCTCGGCTGCCAGCAGTTCCGCGATCCGGTTCTCGAACCCGCCCCCCTTGTCATCCGACAGCGGCCGGTTTGCCGGGTCGGCACAGACGCGGAGCGCGGTCTTCGACACGAGGTCCGATGTCTGCGCCACGGCGGCAGGGCCTACGGCCAGCGCCAGAACCAGACAGCCCATCCCGCGCCAGCTACATGTCAAAGCAGGACTTCTCGGCTGCAGCGATTTCATCCGATTTCGCCTCCTTGGCGCCGGGGCGGCCCCGCGGCACCGCACCGGCTCCGCGCGCCTTGAGATAGGTGTAGATGTCGTCGAGGTAGCACATCACGTTGACGTTGGTTCCGAACGACGGCATCACGTTGTGCTGCGCCGCGTTCACCACCTCGCGCCCGTTGACCACGACTTCGACGAATTCGTAGTATTCCATGTTGATGGCCGAGTCTTTCAGCGCCGGGGCATAGCTTGAGCCTTCGCCCTCCGGCCCGTGGCAGACGTGGCATTCAGAATGGTAGCGCCGGAAGCCGGAATAGGTCGGCCAGTCGATCATGCCATCGGCCGCGACGTTGAAGGTCGGCACTCCGTCGGCAGTGAAATAGCGCCCGTGCTCGGAATAGGCCGCGTCGGTTTGGACGTTGCCGCTGGCCCCGGCGGCCTGCTGCGCGCCGACCGTGCCGGTGACCAGAAGCAGCACCGCAATGGCAGGCAGCGAAAGGGCAATCGTGGTTTTCTGCATCTGGGTGAATCCTTCGTGCGGGGAAAGCGGCTGGCGCGCATCCTTTCGCGCCAGCCCTTCGCCCATGGTCCTTGCTCAGTTCGGCAGCGCAAACACGGTCAGAGTGCCGCCCAGCGCGGTATAGTCGCTGAGCGCCGAGTAGCCCCCGACTGCGCCAAGGCCGTCATTCGGGTTGGTAAGCCCGGCCGCAAGACCGATGCCCGCCCAGCCGCCGACGCCCGAGTAGACGGCGACGAACTGCTTGCCGCCATGTTCGTAGGTCATGACGTTGCCGATGATGCCGGACGGGGTCTTGAAGCGGTAAAGCTCGGCCCCCGTCTTGGCATCGACCGCCTTCAGATAGCCTTCGAGCGTGCCGTAGAACACCACGTCGCCCGCCGTGGCCAGTGCGCCCGACCAGACCGAGAACTGCTCGGGCAGCGACCACACGATCTTGCCTTCCTTGTTGTCCCAGGCGATGAAGTTGCCCATGCCGCCATGGCTGTCGGCGGGCGGGTACATCGCCAGCGTCGCGCCGACGTAAGGCTGGCCGGCGGTGTAGCTGACGCGGAACGGCTCGTAGTCCATGCAGACGTGGTTGGTCGGCACGTAGAACAGATCCGTCTTGGGCGAATAGGCCGCGGGCTGCTGGTCCTTGGTGCCAAGGGCCGCCGGGCAGATGCCGGTCGAGTTCACGTCCTCGCCGTTCTGTTCGGTGGAATAGGCGGCCACGACCTGCGGACGTCCGTACTGATCCGAGGCCGGGTCCATCACCACTTCGGTGGCCCAGTTCACGGTGGGGTCGTATTTCTGCGCCACCAGCAGCTCGCCCGTGACCCGGTCAAGCGTGTAGCCGAAGCCGTTGCGGTCGAAGTGGGTCAGAAGCTTGCGCTCGGCCCCGCCGATGGTCTGCTCGGTCAGGATCATCTCGTTGACGCCGTCGTAGTCCCACTCGTCATGCGGGGTCATCTGGTAGAGCCATCTTGCCACGCCCGTATCGGCATCACGGGCGAAGATGGTCATCGACCAGCGGTTGTCGCCGGGGCGCTGCGCGGGGTTCCAGGTCGAGGGGTTGCCCGAGCCGTAGTAGATCAGGTTCTCCGCCGCATCATAGGAATACCAGCCCCAGGTGGTGCCGCCGCCGATCTTCCACTGATCGCCTTCCCAGCTGTTCAGGCTGGAATCGGCGCCGACCGGCTTGCCCAAGTGGGTGGTCTTTTCGGGGTCGACCAGCATTTCGCTGTCGGGCCCCGTCGAATAGCCGCGCCAGGCCAGCGAGCCGTCCGCGATGTTGTAGGCCGTCACCGAACCGCGCACGCCGAATTCGCCGCCCGAGATGCCGACGATCAGCTTGTCCTTCACCGGCATCACGGTGGCGGTGTTCGTTTCACCGATCGCCGGGTCGCCGTTCTTCACGCTCCAGACCACGGCGCCGGTCTTGGCGTCCAGCGCCACGACGGTCGTGTCGGCCTGATGCAGGAAGATCTTGCCGTCGGCATAGGCAACGCCACGGTTGACCGTGTCGCAGCACATCACCGGAATCACGGCAGGGTCCTGCTTGGGTTCGTATTTCCACAGGATCCGGCCATCGTTCGTCAGGTCAAGCGCGTAGACGATGTTCGGAAACGGCGAATGCACATACATCACGTCGCCGATCACCAGGGGCGAGCCTTCATGGCCACGCAGAACCCCGGTCGAGAAGGTCCAGGCGACCTGCAGATCCTTGACGTTTCCGGCGTTGATCTGCTCAAGGTCCGAATAGCGCTGGTTCGCATAGTCGCCGGTCTGGATCGCCCAGTTCTTGGGATCATCGATCAGTGACTGCAATTCCGGATTTGCGCTGGCGGTCGCGGCCCAGCCCAGCGAAACCACCATCACCGGTGTTAGAAGTCTGAACATCTTCACCTCCCGTTTGTGTGTTTCCGATCAGGGGATTGCCCCCTTGCGCCCCGGAAAGACCCAAGCGGTCTCCCCCTTCCCGGGATCGGTTCTGCGCGAATTGCCTTCCACGGTACCGCGATCGCGCTGCGGGGCCTTGGTCGTGCTGCTGTGTCCCTGTTCCTCCCGTGGTTAGGCGGCCTTCAGCCGCTCTGCGTGCCAGCGCACATGGTCTTCGCCGAAACTGGCGACGAAGGAATAGCTGTGGTCGTAGCCCGCCTGCATCCGCACCATGCCCGGCTGCCGCCGCGCCGCGATCAGCCCGGCCATCACCTCGGGCCGCAGCAGTTCGACGAATTGGTCGGACACGCCCTGGTCGATCAGGATGTCGCCCTGCCAGCCCAGTTCGGCCAGCAGCAGGCAGGCGTCGTAGTTGGCCCAGGTCGTCTCGTCGTCGCCCAGATAGGCCGAAAGCTGCTTGCGGCCCCAGTCGGACCGGGTCGGGTTGACGATCGGCGCGAAGGCCGAGACCGACCGGAACAGGTCGGGGTTGCGGAAGGCGATGGTCAGCGCCCCGTGGCCGCCCATCGAATGCCCGGTGATGCCATGCGCGCCGTTTATCGGCATCGCCTCCTGCAACAGGGTGCGCAACTCGCGCACGATGTAGTCATACATCCGGAAATGCCGCGACCAGGGTTCCTGCGTGGCATCGACATAGAAGCCCGCCCCCTGCCCCAGATCGTAGGCGTCGTCGTCCGCCACCCCCTCGCCGCGCGGCGAGGTGTCGGGGAACACCAGCGCCAGCCCGTGCCGCGCGGCGTGGCTTTGCAGCCCGGCCTTGGTCATGGCGTTCTCGTGCGTGCAGGTCAGCCCCGACAGATACCACAGCAGCGGCACCGGATGCTGGCGGGCCTGCGGCGGCAGGAACAGGCCGAAGGTCATGTCGCCGTCGCAGGCATCGGAGCGGTGGCGATAGACCGCCTGCGTGCCCCCGAAACACTGTGCCTGCGATATGACCTCCAGCCTTGCCATCAGTAAAGCACCACCGAGCGGATCGATTCCCCCGCGTGCATCAGGTCGAAGCCCTTGTTGATGTCTTCCAGCCCCATGGTGTGGGTGATCATCGGGTCGATCTGGATCTTGCCCTCCATGTACCAGTCGACGATTTTCGGCACGTCGGTCCGGCCGCGCGCGCCACCGAAGGCCGTGCCTTTCCAGACCCGGCCGGTCACCAGCTGGAACGGCCGCGTCTCGATCACCGCACCCGCAGGGGCCACGCCGATGATGATGCTTTGCCCCCAGCCGCGGTGGGTGCATTCCAGCGCGTCGCGCATCACCTTGACGTTGCCGGTGCAGTCGAAGGAATAATCCGCCCCGCCGATCTGGTCGAACGGGGTTTTCGTCATGTTGACGATGTGCTGCACGATGCTGCCGTCGATTTCCTTCGGGTTGACGAAATGCGTCATCCCGAACCGCTCGCCCCAGGCCTTGCGGTCGTTGTTCAGATCGACGCCGATGATCATGTCGGCGCCCGCCAGCCGCAGCCCTTGCAGCACGTTCAGCCCGATGCCGCCCAGCCCGAACACCACCGCCTTTGCGCCGATCTCGACCTTGGCGGTGTTGATCACTGCGCCAATGCCGGTGGTGACGCCGCAGCCGATGTAGCAGATCTTGTCGAACGGCGCGTCGGGCCGGACCTTGGCCACCGCGATTTCCGGCAGCACGGTGTAGTTCGAGAAGGTCGAGCAGCCCATGTAGTGCAGGATCGGCGTGCCATCGAGCATCGAGAACCGGCTGGTGCCGTCGGGCATCAGCCCCTGGCCCTGGGTGCCGCGGATCGCGGTGCAGAGGTTGGTCTTTTGCGACAGGCATGACGGGCACTGGCGGCATTCCGGAGTGTAAAGCGGGATCACATGGTCACCGACCTTTACCGATGTCACCCCCGGCCCGACCTCGACCACCACGCCGGCGCCTTCATGGCCCAGAATGGCCGGAAACATGCCCTCGGGGTCGGCCCCGGACAGGGTGAATTCGTCGGTGTGGCAGATGCCGGTGGCGCGTATTTCGACCATCACCTCGCCCGCCTTCGGGCCTTCGAGGTTCACTTCCATGATCTCCAGCGGTTTCCCGGCGGCTACGGCTACGGCGGCGCGGGTGCGCATGGTCAACCTCCAGTATTCTTCATCAATTGTTCTGCGCCATGGCTGGCATTGGGGGCGAGTATAGGCGCGCACGGTCACCCGACAATTGCGACCTTAGTTTGTAGAACGGACCTTTGGCCGCCCGCCAAGCCGGCCTATACTGAAGGTCTGACAGGCGCGGAGGGGCGATGATGAAGGCGGCGGGTCTTGTGTTCTGCCTGGGGCTGATGATCCCGGCACTGGCCGAAGCGGCCGATTTTTCCGACCCCGAATGGCCCTGCATCCAGCGCAAGGTCGAGACCCTTTCGGCGGGGCTTATGTGGCCGCATCCGCTGACCGGGGCGGCGCTGTCGCCTGCGGCGCAGGATCTGGTCGAGGTGCTGTCGCTGCGGCGGGTCAGCCTTGATGCCGCAGCCGAACAGGTCGCGGCCTTCGCCACCGCCGAGCCGCCTGACGGACAGGTGCTGGGCGCGATCTTTCTGGGTGTGTTCGACAAGCTGAACGCTGACCGGCAGCGCCTGATCGGCGGCATCGCCCGCTATGCCCGCAGCCAGACCGCGCTGGCCGCCGAGGTCGACCGCGCCCGCACCGAGATGGCGGCGCAAGAGGCCGCCGCCACCCCCGACTTCGACCGGATCGACCGGCTGGAAGAACAGATCGCCTGGGACGAACGCATCTACCACGACCGCGCGCGCTCGCTGACCTATGTCTGCGAAACCCCGGTGCTGCTGGAAAAGCGCGCCTATGCCATCGCGCAGATCCTGCTGAAGCATGTGCCGCAATAGGGATCAGTCCCATTCCATCTCGGTATAGGCCACCGTCGCATTGCGTGCGTTGAACAGCTCGAACAGCCGCCAGCGGCCCGCCTCGCCCTGCCCGATCACCGCCGTCGCCGGGCCAAGGGCCATGCCCGCCGCCAGCGCGGCCTTGGTGTCGGCCTCCAGCGCGCCCAGATAGCGCCGCATCGACGCCGCCCCCTCCGGCCAGGGCAGCACCGGCCCGCCATGGCCGGGAATGACCTGCGTGGCGGGAAGCAGTTCCAGCTGCGCCAGCACCGCCAGCCAGCCGCGCAGCGACCCGTCAAGCGCCGGCACATGGACATCGAACACCAGATCGCCCGCGAACAGCGTGCCAGTCGCACTGTCGAGCACCGTCAGGTCGCTCGCGGTATGGGCCACGGGCCATGGGGTCAGCCGCAGTTCCCGCCCGCCCAGATCAATCGTCTCGGGGCCGGTCAGCACCCGGTCCGGTCCGATGATCCGGCTGCCCAGAAAGCCCGCCGCGCCGATCAGCCGGGAGAAACTTGTCTGGTAGCTTTCCGCCCGGTCCGACAGCGCGCGCGGCAGGTTGGCGTGGCCCAGAACCTCGGCCCCGGCCTCGCGCAGCGCCTCGGCGCCAAACACGTGATCGGGGTGCATGTGGGTCAGGACCAGATGGGTGATCGGCAGCTCGCTCACGGCCCGGACTGCCAGATAGACCTGCTCGCCCACCTGCCGCGACCCGCCCGCGTCGATCACCGCGATGCCTTTGGCACCGATCACGAAGCCCACGTTCGCCACGTCGCCCACATTGCCCGGTTCGGGTTCGGCTACCGCGCCGCGATGGGCAAAGACCCCCGGGGCGATTTCCGTGAAGGCCAGCGCCGCGGCGGGGCGCGGGGCGCAGGCGGCCGGACCTGCACCCGGCGCTGCGAGCAAGCCGGGCGGCGCGGCCAGCAAGGCCGCCTCGCACGCCGCCCGCGTTTCGGCCGCATACCCCGGCAGCAGCACTTGCCGACAGGCCGGGGCAGCGCCCCCGCCCCCGGCCAATGCGCAGAGCGTCACCAACGCCTCGAACATCGCTCCTCCCATGGTTGCCCCGCCGATCTTGCGCGCCCCACGGCACACCGCCACCCATCCGAAAGGCTTGGTTCTGCGCAACCGGCTGTTGTGGTATCATTGCTGGCCGCCTTGCAGCGCACCCCAACACGGAGCTTGCATCCCATGAAGCTTTTTCTGGCAGGCCTGTTCGTCACACTCGCCGCCTCTGCCCATGCGCAACAGGGGCCGGTCGAGAACCCGCTTGTCGAGGGCCAGACCTGGGCCGACCTCAGCTACGACGTCATCGGCGACACCGTGGTGCAGGACGGGGCGGCGCTTTTCAGCCTCGATGCGCCCTACCGCGCCAATGACGCGGCCACCGTGCCGGTGGTGATCACCCAATCCGATGCTGCGGCGGAACCGATCACCGCGATCAAGCTGGTGATCGACGAGAACCCGGCGCCCCTGGCGGCCGAAATCAGCTTCGGCCCGGCGATGCATCCGCTGCACTTTGAAACCCGCGTGCGGGTGAACCAGTATTCCAACATCCGCGTCATCGCGGATACCGCGTCGGGCAGCTACATGACCGGCCGCTTCGTCAAGGCGTCGGGCGGCTGTTCGGCCCCGGCGACGAAAGACCCGGCGGCGGCGCTGGCCGGTCTGGGCGAGATGCGGCTGAAGCTGTTCGCCGCCCCCCTGCCCGCCTCGACCGGCCGCCGCGAGGCGCAGATCATGATCCGCCACCCGAACTATTCAGGCTTGCAGCGCGACCAGATCACCCAGCTTTTCATCGCTGCGCATTTCATCACCGATCTGGAGGTGCGGCAGGGCGACGAGCTGCTGTTCGCCCTGACCGGCGGCATCTCGATCAGCGAAAACCCGGTATTCCGCTTTGCCTATACCGACAACGGCGCGCAGGCGCTGCACATTCGCGCGGTGGATACCGAAGGCCAGGTTTTCGAGCAGACGCTGGACAAGATGCCCCCGGCCTGACCGGAGTCAGAAACACAGGATCTCGGCCTCGGCCTGCGCCCGGCGCAGATCTGCCTCGAACAGCTTCAGGCCGGGCGACGACTTGAACATCGCCATCCGCTCGCCGCCTTCCTGCTGCAGGGACAGCACGGTTTCCGCCTCGACATACTTCTCGTAGGGCAGGATCGAGGCGATCACGTCGATCGAGCAGGAACATTTGCGCAGAACCTCGCGGTTCTGGCCGTTCGCCGCCATGCATCCGAAGACATAGTCGGCGCGGGCCTCGGTCGGGTAGTCGTTCAGCCGCGCGGCCATGTCCTGCGCGATTGCGGGCGCGGCAGCCGCCAGAACGGCAATCAGCCCCGCGCGGATCATTGCGCGGCCTCTGCTGCGGTCATCAGGGTCAGGGCGCTGGAATAGGCCGGGGCACCGGAACCCGGCAGCGCCGGGGCAGTGGCGACCAGCGACAGATACCAGCCCGGAACCTCGTCGGACACGGTGACCGTCAGCGCCAGATCGGCAAACTGCCCCATCCGGTCGCGGGCGGCGTCCTGTGCGAAGGGCTTCAGCGTGATCCGCCGGGCGGCGACCTCCTGCGTGCCGAAGGGCACCGACACCGCTTCGATCAGGGCCTCGTGCAGCAGGGAATCCTTCATCCGGTTGCGGATGTAGAACGGGCTGCCGGCGGTCTGCTGCGCCATGTCGCGCAGCGCGGTCTCCATGAAATACATGATCACCGGATTGCCGACCGACGCCGGAAAGGTGCCCACCCCGCGCGACCTCTCCCCCTGCCGCAGCGTTGCCACCACGCTGTCGCCCGGCGCGAAGCGCAGGTCGAGCACAGTGTCCTGCGGCCCAGCCCCGGCGGCGGGGACCGAGGTCTCCTGATCATAGGTCAGGCCGCCGCCGACCGCGGCCACCCCGTCAAGCGCACCCTGCCGGAACAGGAGGTCATAGGTTTCGCCCGCAACCACCGGCGCGGCCCCAAGCCCGATGCACAGCCAAAGAAGCCCCAGCACATGCCGCATGAAAGTCCCCCCTCTTTGCCCACAGCCTAGACCATCGGGCGCCGCTGTCACCGGCGACCTTTGTCGGTACTTGCGTCATCCTGCGCGGCGGCGGGTCTTCCAGTCGATCAGCGCCCGCAACCGTGCCAGTTGCACCGGCTTGGTCAGCACGTCGAACCCTTTTTCCGACCCCATGCGGAACAGGGCCTTGCTGCGGTTCGCGGTGATCATGATCGCGGGTATTTCGACCCCCGCCTGCGCGCGAAGGGCGGCAATCGCCCTGGTGCCGCTGTCGTCGCCGTCAAGCTGGTAATCTGCAAGGATGATGTCGGGGGCGGTGCCGATCGCCTCCATCAGCGTCAGCGCGGCTTCGGTCGACGGTGCCGCCAGCACGCTCGCCCCCCAGCTTTCCAGCTTCTGCGTCGTGGCATGCAGCACGTCCGCGTCGTTTTCGACCAGCATCACGATCAGGTCAAGGCTGCCTTCCGGCACCAGGTCGCGCTGCTGACCCTCGGCCTTGGCCGCAACCGCCGGTTTCGCCAGCGGGATCTCGATCGAGAACATCGAGCCAAGCCCGGGCTGCGACACCAGCCGCACCTTGTGGCCCAGATGGCGGCAGGCGCGCTCGACGATGGAAAGCCCCAGCCCCATGCCGCTGCCCGACCCCGGCTCGCCCAGCCGGGTGAACTCGGTGAACACCCGCGCCTGATCGGGTTCGGAAATGCCGGTCCCGGTATCCCAGACCTCGATCCGCAGGTGCTTGCGGTCAAGGCGGCAGCCGACCAGCACGCGGCCGCGGTCGGTGTATTGAATCGCATTCACCACCAGATTCTGCACGCAGCGCAGCAGGTATCGCTGATCGCTGGTCACCCAGCGGGTCGAGGGCACGATGCGCAGCTCGATGCCCTTTTCTGCCGCCAGCGGCGCCAGATCCTCTGCCAGCGCCTGCATCAGGTTTTGCAGGCTGAAGCAGGTCACGTTGAACTCTGCAGCGGCGCTGTCCAGCCGCGAGATGTCCAGCAGCGCATGAAGCAGCGACTCGATCGAGGAAAACGACCGGCCCAGTCGGCTGACCGTCTCGCGCGCCGCCGGGTTGGACACGGTTTCCTGCAGGGTCGAGATATACAGCTTTGCCGCATTGATCGGTTGCAGCAGATCGTGGCTCGCCGCCGCGAGGAACCGCGTTTTCGAGGTGTGCGCCGCCTCCGCCGCCTCTTTCGCCAGGCGCAGCGCGTCCTGGGTCGCGGCCTGTTCGGCGGACTGTATCTGCAGCAGCCGGTTGGCTTCGGTCAGTTCGGCGGTGCGTTCCTGCACCCGGCGTTCCAGCGCCTCGGCGGCATCGGTTTCGGCCGTCACGTCCATGATCGAGACGACGAAGCCTTCGTCGGGCAGGGCATGGATGCGCAGATCCAGGCTCATCCCGTCGCTGCGGCGAAACCGTTCCTGCACCGCCTCGCCGCGCAGCAGCGCCTTGAACCAGCCCGCAAACTCGGGGCGGCGGCTCTGGCGGTCCAGTACCTCGAAGCGTTCGACATGCTCGACGATGCGCTGGAAGGCGGTGCCCTTCTTCAGCAGCGACAGGGGCACGCCCAGCAGGTTGCCGAAGCGCGCGTTGCGCACCAGGAGCACGCCCTGCGCCGAAAAGGTGCAGATGCCCAGCGACATGTGATCGAATGCCGCCTGGATGAAATGCGCGTGCCGGTCGATGATCTGCTTCTTCTCGCGCCGGTTCTCGCGCACGATGTCGGTGATCTCGGTCTGCAGCACCACGGTGTTTTCGGAACTGGTCTGGTGGTAGGAAATCTGGAACCAGCGGTCGTTCTGCAACGCCATCACCACCGACGAAAACCGCCGGCTGGCCGACCCCAGCAGTCGGCCGGGCGCCGCCCCGCCCCCGGCCTCGGTCTGATGGCTGAGGTGCTTGCTGGCATTGACCGCCACCAGATAGTCGGTGAAGCTGAGCCCGGGCTGGATGATCGGTTCCACATCCGGCAAGAGCCGCCGGAACAGCGCGTTGCAGACCTGCAGCCGGTCGTCGGAAAACAGCGCGAAGCCGCCCTCCATCGCCACCATGGCGTCAGCCAGGTTCTTCTGCATCCGCTCTTGCGTCTGGTGCGCGACCTCAAGCTCGCTCGACGCGCGCCCAAGCGTGTCGAGCGCCTTTTCCAGATCCTTGGTCTTCTCCCAGATGGTGGCCTGCAGCGCGATGGCCGACTGGAACAGCGAATAGGCCGTGCCGCCGACCACATGGCCCCGGTCGGCGCGCTGGATCAGCGCCTCGATGATCCGGGCCTGCCGGGCAATCTGGACCTCGGGTGGTTCGGTCGGGTCGATCACATCCGCGGGCCTCCGTTCGGGCGGAAGAAGGCGACGCCGACGAAGGTCTGGTTCACATGCACCCCCAGGTGCTGCTCGCCAAAGGTGTTGAAGCCGATCACCCGGTGCCTGCGGAAGCGGTCGGATGCCTGCGCGGCAAGGCCCTTGTGCTCGATCTCGAGCTTGCGCAGGAAGCAGTCGAATCCAAGGATGAAATCGGGCGCGTGGCCGTGCTCGTCGGTCACGGCCAGCCCGGCGTCCAGCGTGCGGATGATTTCTTTTCCCTGCCCCAGCGTCAGCAGCAGCCCGTTGTCGATGGCGGAAAGGAAGGTCAGCCCGCCATCGGGGTGGATCTGCTGGATGGCGCGGACGTGAAAGATATTGCCGTTGCGCACCAGCACCGGGTTTTCGGCAAAGATGATCGGCGACAGGTCTTCCACCGCGACATTGACCAGCCGCGCGTATTCCTGTGCGGCGGGGGCGCCGTTGATTTCCAGCACCAGCCGTTCCTCGGGCACGGCGCAGGTCACGACCATGCGCTTGCCGGTCGGCTGGAAATGGTCGAAGCCCAGCCCGCGGAACGCAAGGTCGGTTTCCAGCAGCAGCAGCAGCGCCGCATCGGTGTGGAACGCCCCGCCATGCAGCACATGGGTGCGTTCGAACACCAGCCCGTCGGCGGCCGACCCGCCGAACACCGGAATGTCCTTCAGCCCGGCCTCCAGCGCGGCCACCAGAATATCCTCCTGCTTCGACAGCCCGTCGGCAAAGATCAGCGCCAGCCGCCCGCGCCCCGGCGTGGCCGGAAACTGGGCCGCCATGCGTTCGGCTTGCGCCACGACCGAGGCGATCGACACCGGCGACAGCGGCTTGAGCAGCCGCGAGGCGACGCGGAAATGGCTGCGCCGGAACGACAGCGCGACCAGGGCATCGTTTTCATAGCCGCGCGGCGTGATCTGCCCGGCCGAGGTGCAGCCGAACACCACCACCCCGGGCAGGCCCGCAGGCAGGGCCGCCGCCACCGCGTCAAGGTCAAGCGTGCCGGGCACCAGCAGCAGCACGAAACTGGGGGTCGAACCGGCGATCTGGGCGGCGATGTCGGCAACCGCCGCGAAGGCATCGGTGCAATAGGAAACGCCGATGCGAACCGCCTGCGCCTCGTTCTGGCCCAGATCGACGCCCGGGGTCATCACACCGCTGTCTTGCCTGCCGTCGGGCATGACCGTGTCACTGCAGGCTGTGCCGGATCGACGCTTCGCGCATCAAGAGCGCCGCCTGCGTCCGGTTCTGCACCCCCAGCCTGCGCAGCAGCGCCGTGATGTGGGCCTTTACCGTGGCCTCGGCCAGCTGCATCTCGAACGCGATCAGCTTGTTCGGCTTGCCCTTGCAGATCAGGCCCAGAATGCGGTTCTGCTGTTGCGACAGGTCGGCGATCTTCTGCGAGATCGAGGTGATCGAGGTATCCGCCGCCGGCGCCTTGGGCGCGGCCGAGTATCCCGGCGGCACATAGGTCTTGCCGTCCCAGATTTCCATCATCGCATCCTGGAACGACTGCCGCCCGATCTCTTTCGGGATAAAGCCCGCCGCCCCCGCCGCCATCACCGAATGGATCACCGTTTCCGAGGTCAGCGCCGAGATCACGATCACCGGCACGTCGGGCACCTTTTCCTTGATCTTGAGAAAGCCGCTCAGCCCCGAGACATCCGGCAGGTTCAGGTCAAGCAGCACCAGATCCGGCGAAAACCGCTTGCGAAGCTGTTCCATCGCATCGCCAAGCGAGGTCGCCGAACGTATCCGGCGGGTGTTGAAGATCGTCTCCATCATCATGGCCAGCGCATCGCAATACAGCGGATGATCGTCGATCACCAATGCGGACTTGATCGACAGGGTGTGGCTGGGCGTTTCGATCCGCGACATGGTGCTCCTCCCAGAGTCATCAGCGTTCGGACCATGAGGAAGCGGGACGCTGCAGCCCCACGCCAATTCCGGACTGACCGGGCGACTCCTCCCATGGCGGGCGATGCTCTCCTCCGGCACAACCCGTGAAAACCTTTGCACAGAAATTGGTGTCGCGCAATCGACAGGCAGGGCTGCTGCTGCAAGGTCAGCCGGGCCGCGACGGCGCGGACTGATGCGTGCCGGGCGATTTCGGCGCCTTCTGGACACCGATGGTGGAAAATCCCCTGCGCGCGGCGGGCGGCGACCCTGAGGCCGCAAAGGCGGCAGCAGGCGCGCTGCACCCGCCGGGCCGCATGGGCGAGCCGGACGACATCGCCCATGCCGTGCTTTGGCTCGCATCGGACGAGGCGAAGGTCATCACCGGGGCGGAACCGGTGGTCGATGGCGGCTGCACCGCCCGCTGATCGGGCCGCGCCGACCAGGCTGCAGCGGCGACCGGAACGGCCAGCCGCTGCACCAGCCCAAGGTTGCGGGGCGGGCCTATCCGGCCTATCCTGACTTCCGGCAGCAAAAGCGCGGACTCGGCGCCCCGGAAGGCGCGGAATGGACATTCGGACGGCATTCCAGACCCGACAATCCCGATCGCTGGCGATGACGGCGCAGTTGCGCCACGCCATCAACCTGCTGCGGTTCGATAATCAGGCGCTGGCCGGGCACCTGATCCTGCTTGCCCGGGCAAACCCCTGCATCAACGTGACGCTCGTCCAGTCCGGCGCGCGAAACTGGCTTGACGACGCGCTGGCCCAGACGGCACCGCTGCCGGGCGAGGCAACCCCCGCCCTTCCGGCATCCGGCAGGATGACGGGAAACGGGGCGGATGCCGCCCATCAGGCCGCAGCGCCGCCCGACGGGCTGCTGCGGCACGTGTTTTCCCAGATCAGCCTGCTGCTGCGCGATCCGGCGGATCATCGGGTGGCACATGCCTTTGCCGAAGCCCTGGAACCCAGCGGCTGGCTGTCGTGCGGCCCGGCCGAGATTGCCCGGGCCTGCGGCTGCACCCCGGATCATGCCACGGCGGTTCTCGGCCGGTTGCAGCAGATCGAACCCGCCGGCCTCTTTGCCCGCTCGCTTGCGGAATGCCTGCGCCTTCAGGCGGCTGACCTTGGCGTGCTGACACCGGATTTCGCCTGCCTTCTGGAAAACCTGCCCGATCTTGCGCGCGGCGACCTGACCCGGCTGATGCATCGCTGCGGCTGCGACAGCGACCGCCTGCAACAGATGGTGCGCGTGCTGCGCGGCATGAACCCCAAGCCCGGCACCGCCTTCGACGGGATGCCGCCGCCGATCACCGAACCCGACCTTGTCGTGAACCGGGGGCCGAAAGGCTGGCTGGTGGCGCTCAACCGGTCCACCCTGCCTGCGATCGAGGTCCGCGAAATGCCCGGTGCCGACGCCGCGAAGCTGCGCGAGGCCCGATGGCTGCAGCGCACGGTTTCGCGCCGCAATGCCACAACCCTGCGCATCGCCGAGGCCGTCGTGTCGCGGCAGGGCGATTTTCTGGCGCACGGCCCGGCGCGGATCAGGCCGCTGTCCTTCGCGGACGTGGCCGGGATGATCGATATGCATCAAAGCACCGTCAGCCGCGTGACCAGCGGCCTGCTGGTGGCCACCCCGCGCGGCACGCTGCGGTTCCGGGAATTCTTCAGCGCCGCCCGGGCCGCAACCGGACCGGGGCCGGGCGTGGCCACGGGGTCCATCCTGCACGCCCTGAAAGTCCTGATCGCCGCCGAAGACCCGCACGACCCGCTGCGGGACATCGACATCGCGCGGCATTTCCAGGGCAACGGCATCGCGCTGGCGCGTCGCACCGTGGCCAAATACCGGGGCCAGCTGCGCATCCCCTCCGCCTCGGGGCGCAAGATGCCGCAGAACCGGACCCGATGACCGGTCGGCACCCGCTGCCATGCGCGAAAAGAAGCCTGCCGCGCGCGGATTGCACGCGCCCGGCGCAGGACACGCCACAGAGCCCCCGCCGGACCGCAACAAG
This sequence comes from Paracoccaceae bacterium Fryx2, assembly GCA_032334235.1. Taxonomy (NCBI): domain Bacteria; kingdom Pseudomonadati; phylum Pseudomonadota; class Alphaproteobacteria; order Rhodobacterales; family Paracoccaceae; species Paracoccaceae bacterium Fryx2. Next base: position 3,114,703 of record JAVSGI010000005.1, on the reverse strand, counting down.
GTCCGGTAATCGCCGGGATTTTTGACCGGCCTCGCCGCGTCGCGCCATGGCATGACTTGTGCATCTATAACAATGTCCACCTACCACGGACGCAATGCGACGCCTTGATCGCAGAACCACAGGGAGACGATACATGACCACATTGCAGCGCCTGATGACGGCCACTGCGCTGGCGCTCTGCCCGGTCCTTCCGGCGCAGGCGGCAGATCTGATCGTCGGCTTCACGCTTGATGCCGATACGCTCGATCCGGCCAACCACCGCAAGCGCGAAACCGAAACCGTGATCCGCAATCTTTACGACGGGCTTCTGACCCGCGATGCGAACATGGTCGTCGTGCCCGAGATCGCGGAATCGATGACCCAGGTTTCGCCGACCGTCTACGATTTCAAGATCCGCAGCGGCATCAAGTTCCACGACGGCACCGAGATGACCGCCGAGGACGTGAAGTTCACGCTGGACCGGGTTACGGTCGAAGGCGCGATGGGCGACGGCCAGACCAGCCCGCGCCAGAGCCTGATGGGGCCGGTGGCCTCGGTCGAGGTGCTCGACGGCACCACGGTCCGCATCAACCTCAAGGAACCCTGGCCGATCCTGCCCGCGATGCTGCCCAACCAGCAGATCGTGTCGAAGGCTTTCATCGAGCGCGTCGGCACGGCCGGCCTTGCAACGCAGGTCAACGGCACCGGCCCCTTCAAGCTGGCCGAATGGCGCAAGGGCGATGCGATCATAATGGAACGGTTCGAAGACTATTACGGCGGGGCCACCGACATTCCGCCCGTCGGCAAGGCCTGTGTCGACCGCGTGATCTTCAAGATCATTCCCGAAAGCGCCAGCCGGGTTGCGGCGCTTCTGGCGGGCGATGTCCACATCATCAACGAACTGCCGACGTTCTCCATCGCCCAGGTCAAGGCCACCGGGACCACCGATGTCATGACGGTGAACGGCACCCGCAGCTTCTTCATCGCGATGAACATGGAAGGCGAGATCTTCGATGATCCCAAGGTCCGGCAGGCGGCCGCGCACGCCATCGACCGCGATCTCATCATCGACAGGATCCTCGACGGCAACGCGGCCCGGATCGACGGCATCCTGTCGCCGGACGCCTTTGGTGCCAGCGACCTGCCCGACATCGCCTACGACCCCGAAAAGGCGAGGGCGTTGCTGGCAGAGGCCGGCTTTCCCGACGGCATCGACATCACGATGGATGCCGAAAGCGCTTTCAAGGATACCGCCGAGGCCGTGGCATCGCTGCTGACCAAGGTCGGCATCCGGACCACCGTGGCGGTGGGCGAAAGCGCGCAGCTGACCGAGAAATGGCGCACGGCGGGCAAGCCCAAGTCCGGCGACATGTATTTCACCAGCTGGGGCAACGGCTCGCTTGACCCGTTCGACATCTTCACGCCCACCCACCGCAGCAACGACCGGGGCAATTCGGCAGGCTACGCCAACCCGGCGCTGGATGCGCTGCTGGATGCCGCGGCGGTCGAGCTGGACGTGGACAAGCGCGCCGGGCTTTACCGCGAGGCGGAACTGATCATCAACGCCGACCTGCCCTACGTCTATCTCTGGGTGCCGCAAGACATCTACGGCGTGTCCAAGCGCCTGAGCGGCTGGCAGCCCAGCGCCGACAGCCGGATCAACCTGCACGATGCCTGCGTAAACTGATCCCCGAAAAAGGAGACCGGGCATGAGCCTTGGCAAGTTGATAGAGCGTTTGTTGCAACTTGTGCCCGTCCTGCTTGGTGTCAGCCTCATCGCCTTCGTGATGATGGCGCTGACACCGGGCGATCCGGTGCAGATCATGATCGGGGATCAGGTGGTGACCCCCGAACAGGAAGCGCAACTGCGGCACGGCCTGGGTCTTGACCAGCCGGTGCCGGTGCGGTTCTTCATCTTTCTCGGCAATGCGTTGCAGGGCGATTTCGGCGAAAGCTTCTATCACCGCCGCCCGGTCGCCGATGTGATCGCCGAGCGTCTGCCCGCCACGATCGAGCTCAGCCTCGTCGCACTGATCGTGGCACTGGCCACCGCTATTCCGCTGGGGGTGCTGGCCGCGATCCGCAAGAATTCGCTGCTGGACCGGATGGCCACCATCGGGTCGCTGCTGGGCGTGTCGCTGCCGGGGTTCTGGTTCGGCATCCTGCTGATCATGCTGTTCGCGGTGCACCTTCAGATCCTGCCGGTTTCGGGGCGGATCGGCTATTCCAGCGAAATCGTGCCCATCACCGGCTTCCTGCTGATCGACACGCTGCTGCGCGGCAACCTGTCGGCCTTCTGGGACGCGCTGCGCCACATCCTGCTGCCCGCCATCACCCTTGGCCTGCCGATGGCGGCCATTCTGATGCGGGTCACACGCACCTCGATGCTGGAAGTGCTGCGTCAGGATTACGTTACCTTCGCCGATGCCAAGGGGCTGTCGCGCCGCCGCGTGCTGTTTCGCCATGCGCTGAAGAACGCGCTGATACCAACCGTTTCCGTCGCCGCCATCGAGACCGGCAGCCTGCTGGGCGGCAACATGATCGTCGAGACGGTGTTCGGCTGGCCGGGTCTCGGGCGGCTGGTGGTGGAAAGCATCTTCCTGCGCAACTACCCGCTCGTTCAGGCGGCCGTGCTGTTCTACGCGGTCACCTATGTGATGCTGAACTTCTTTGCCGACATCCTTTACACCGTCCTCAACCCGCGGGTGAAACTGTGAGCCTGGCCATCGACACCCCCGCCGACTCGATCTTCCGGCGCAACCTTGCCAGCTTCGCGCGGAACCGGCTGGCGGCGGGCAGCGCCGTCCTCGTCGGGCTGTTCGTGCTGATGGCGGTCTTTGCGCCCTGGGTCGCGCCGCAAGACCCCTATGCCACCGACCTGTTCCGCCGCCTGCAACCGCCCGCCTGGGTCGAGGGCGGCGACTGGGGCTATGTGCTGGGGGCCGATGCGCTGGGCCGGGACATCCTTTCGCGGATCATCTATGGCGCGCGGATCTCGATCTTCATCGGGGCGGCGGTGATCCTGGTCGCCACCACGATCGGCATCCTGCTGGGCCTCGCTTCGGGCTACCTGCGCGGCTGGGTCGATGTGGTGATCTCGCGCATTGTCGACATCCTGCTGGGCTTTCCCTACCTGATCTTTGCCATCGGCCTGATGGCGATGATGGGGCCGGGGCTGATGAACATCATCCTGGCGCTGGCCTACAAGGAATGGGTGATCCCCTGCCGCGTGGTGCGGGGCGAGACGCTGGCGGTGCGCGAACTGGAATATGTCGAGGCCGCCCGCGCGCTTGGCGCCTCCAGCCGCCACATCATGCTGAAGGAAATCCTGCCCAACATCCTGTCGCCGGTGATCGTGGTCTCCACGATCCGCATGGCGCATGTCATCATCCTGGAAGCGTCGCTGTCCTTCCTCGGGCTGGGCGTGCAGCCCCCGACCGCAAGCTGGGGGTCGATGGTGTCCGACGGACGCGCCTTCATCCTTGAGGCGTGGTGGGTTTCCACCTTCCCCGGCCTTGCCATCCTGCTGCTGGTGCTGGCGATCAACGTCGCAAGCCAGGGGCTGCGCGATGCCTTCGACCCGAGGTTTCACGAATGAACGCCCGTCCCGGCCTTGCCGCCCCGCCCGAGCCCGCCACGCTGTTGCAGGTATCGGGTCTGCGAACCGTCTTTCACACCCGGGCGGGCGATGTATGGGCGGTGGACGGGGTCGATGTCGCGGTGCAGCGCGGCGAATGCCTTGGCATCGTGGGCGAAAGCGGCTCGGGCAAGTCCGTCACCTTCGCCTCGGTCATGGGGCTGGTGCGGTCGCCTGGCCGGGTGGCCGAGGGCCGCATCCTGTTCGACGGGCGCGACCTGCGCACCCTGACCCCGGCGCAGATGCGCGCCGTGCGTGGCCGCGATATCGCCATGACGATGCAGGACGCCCTGACCGCGCTGAACCCGGCGCTGACCGTGGGCGAACAGATCGCAGAAGTGCTTGACGCCCACGACGAGACGCTGCCCGCATCCGGCCGCGCCCGCCGCGGCGCCATCCGCGACAAGTCGGTCGAGATGCTGGGGCTGGTCGGCATTCCGTCGGCCGCCAGCCGCCTCCGCCAGTATCCGCACGAGTTTTCGGGCGGGATGCGCCAGCGCATCATGATCGCCATCGCCCTGGCCTGCCGCCCGAAACTGCTGATCGCGGACGAGCCGACCACGGCGCTGGACGTGACCATCCAGGCGCAGGTGCTGGAACTGATCACCGACATCCGCGCCCGGCTGGGGATGAGCGTCGTGCTGATCACCCATGACCTCGGCGTGGTGGCCGAACATTGCGAACGGGTGATGGTGATGTATGCGGGCCAGGTGGTCGAACAGGGGCCGGTGGCCCAGGTCATCAGCGACCCGAAGCATCCCTACACGCGCGGTCTGCTCGGGTCGATTCCGCGCATCGCCCTGCGGGGCCGGCCCATCACCCCGATCGAGGGTCAGGTGCCCGACCTGATCGGCCTGCCGCCGCAATGCCGGTTCTACTCGCGCTGCCCGCTGCGCACCGACGCCTGCCTTGCCCCAGTCGCGATGCGCGCCGCAGGCCCCGGCCGCATGGCGCGGTGCATCCTGATACCGGAGACCACCGCATGACCCTGTTGCAGGTCGACCACCTGTCCAAGCATTACGAAGGCCGCCGCGGCCTGATCGAACGCCTGACCGGCGTGCCCCATACCGTGGTGCGCGCGGTGAACGATGTCAGCCTGACGGTCGCCAAGGGCGAGATTCTGGGCCTGATCGGGGAATCCGGCTGCGGCAAGTCCACGCTCGGCCGCGCCATCCTGCGGCTGCATGAACCGACGCTGGGCCGCGTGCGCTTTGACGGCACGGACGTGACGGCGCTGGATGCCAGCGCGCTCAAGACGATGCGTCGGCGGATGCAGATCATCTTTCAGGACCCCTATGCCAGCCTGAACCCGCGCCGCACCGTGGCCGAGATCGTCGGCCTGCCGCTGCACCTGCACGGCCTTGCCTCGGGGCCGGAAGAGGCGCGCGCCATCGTGGCACGCATCATCGAACGGGTGGGGCTGAAGGCCAACCAGCTTGACCGTTATCCGCACCAGTTCTCGGGCGGGCAGCGCCAGCGCATCGGCATCGCCCGCGCGCTGGTCTCGAACCCGGAATTCGTGGTCTGCGACGAGCCGGTGTCGGCGCTGGACGTGTCGATCCAGGCGCAGATCATCGCGCTGCTGCTGGAGCTGAAGCGCGAGCTGGGGCTGACCTACCTGTTCATTTCGCACGACATCTCGGTGATCGGCTATCTGAGCGACCGGGTGGCCGTGATGTATCTGGGCGAGATCGTGGAAATGGGGCCGGTCGATGACGTGCTGTCCAATCCGCGCCATCCCTATACCCAAAGCCTGCTGTCGGCGGTGCCGGAAATCGACCGCACCGGCCCGAAGGTCCGGGTGCGGCTGACCGGCGACCTGCCATCGCCGCTGCATCCGCCATCGGGCTGCAAGTTCCACACCCGCTGCCCGCTGGCGGTGGACAGATGCCGGTCGGAGGTTCCGCTGGCCGAAAGCGTGGGCCCCGGCCATACCGCCGCCTGCCACCGGCTTGACGAGCGCCTGAGCCTGCTGGCAGAGGAACGGGCATGACGCCGCTGCATCTTGTCGGCTCGCCCTACGGGCGGGGTCGCGGCCAAGGCAACGGCGCGCTGGCGGCAAAAGTCCGTCTGGCGACTGTCGGCCGGGTGGCCATCGCCCGCGCCGAAGGTCTGCTCGATGCCGCGGCGCTGGACTATCTGGCGGCACAGCGGGCCTGGCATGACCTGCACGACCCCGAGGGCATGTCGGAACTGCTGGGCAGCGCAGAAGCCTTCGGATTGCCCGAGCCCGACCTGTTCTGCCACCTGCACCTCGGAACGCTGCGCGACCTCAAGGGCGGGGCCGCGATGATCGACGGGTGCAGCGCCTGGGCCGCGGCCGAGGGCCCGGATGGCCCGCTGGTGGTCAAGAACCGCGACACGTCCGGCCTGCACCTGGGCATCCAGAGCCTGTCCCGGCATCAGGGGCCGGATGTGACCATGGGCGCCATGATCTGCCTTGGCAGCCTTGGCAGCCCCGGCGCCTATTCGTCCGGCCTCAACGCGCGGGGCTTCGCGCTGGCAGACACGCAGGTGCCGGTGGCCACGCACCGGGTCGGCTGGCTGCGCTATTTCCTGATGACCCGCCTGCTGGCGCGCTGCGCCACGGTGGCCGAGGCACTGGCGATGATCCGCAACGCCCCGCACGCCGGGGGGGGCACGCTGGTGATGGCCGATGCGGGTGGCGCGCTGGCGGCGGTTGAGCTGGGGGCCGGGACGGTCACGGTGGCGCAGGCCCCCGATGCCGTCTGGCGCACCAACCACTACACCACGCCCGCGCTGGCCGCCGATACGCTGCGCCCGCGCGACGATACCATCGCCGACACCTCGCAGGCCCGTTTCGACTGGCTGGCTGCCACCCTGCCGCGCCGCCGCTGGGATGCGGCGGGTGCCGCCCGCCTGATGGCGACCCATGCCGCCGATGCCCCGGGTGCCGGCCCGATCTGCCAGCACGCCGACCAGCAGGATGGCGGAACGATTTCGTCGGTTGTCTATTCGTGCAAGCTGCGCAAGGTTGACATCTGCGAGGGCAATCCCTGCACCGGCACGTGGCAGTCCGTTTGTCTGACCATCTGATCCCGGTGGCGGGAAGATGGAACAGGGCATGGCAGACTACAGAAGCGAACTGGTGGGCGACCACCCCAGCATCCAGGGCTTGCACCGCCTGATCGACAAGGTCGCAAAAAGCCCGGTGCGAACCGTGCTGATCTACGGCGAAACCGGCACCGGCAAGGGGCTGGTGGCGCGGATGATCCACCAGGCCTCGGCGCGCTCGGGCAAGGAATTCGTCGACATCAACTGTGCCGCGATCCCGGCAAGCCTGCTGGAATCCGAACTGTTCGGCCACGAGAAGGGCGCCTTCACCGGCGCGGTGGACCGCAAGACCGGGCTGGTGGAGGCATCGAACAACGGCTCGGTGTTCCTGGACGAGATCCGCGAGCTTGACCCCTTCCTGCAGGCCAAGCTGCTGAGCCTGCTCGACACCCAGCAGTTCCGCCGGGTCGGCGCGGTCAAGCTGACCACGGTGGATGTGCGCTTCATCGCGGCGACCAACAAGGTGCTGCTGTCCGAGGTGAAGGCGGGAAACTTCCGCGAGGATCTTTACTACCGGCTTCAGGTCGTGGCGCTGAACCTGCCCGCGCTGCGCGAACGCGGCAATGACGTGCTGACCCTTGCGCGCTATTTCATCACGAAGTTCAACATCACCTACAAACGCTGCATCCAGGGGCTCGCGCCCCAGACCGAAGAGATCTTTCGCCGATACCCCTGGCCCGGCAATGTGCGTGAACTGGAAAACCTGCTGGAACGCATCTTCATTCTGGAAGATGACAACGTGATCCTGCCGCACCACCTGCCCAACCGCATCCTGCGCACCGTCGCCGCGGGGCCGGACCCCGCAACGGCCGCCACCCCTTTGCCCGAAAGCCCGTTCCGCGAAGCGACCGAGGCGTTCCAGCGCCGCCTGATCGAAAGCGCCCTGGTGCGTTGCGCGGGAAACCTGCAGGACACCGCCCGCCACCTGGGCCTGAGCCGCCACGCCCTGCGGCACCAGATCATCAAGCTGGGCCTCGACAGGGCGTGAGATTCCCCCACGCATCGCGCGCATTGCACGCAGGCAGATGCCGCAGCCGACGCCTTCCGATTTTCTCACGGCCGAACAACGCCTTGTCCGGGGGCTGCCCATGGCACGACCTGTGCATCTAAGGGGGAAAGACCCAACCAACCAGAGGCAAAATACACATGGCGTCGCTACGGATCATCTGCCCGAACGGGCACCTCGGCTTCGCGCCGCTCAAGCCCGGCAGCTTTCACGCGGCCGTGGCGACGCTGCCGGATTTCATTGCCGCCGACAGCGGCAGCGACGACATCGGGCCGGTTCCGCTGGGCAATGACAGTTGCGCCAGCCCCAAGGCATGGCAACGGCACGATCTGGAACAGATGCTGCTGGCCGCGCGCCGCATCGGGGTGCCGATGATGATCGGCTCGGCCGGCGATACCGGCACCAATTCCCGGGTCGACATGTATGTGGAGATGATCCGCGAGATTGCCGCAGAGCACGATCTGGCGCCCTTCAGGCTCGGCTGGTTCTATTCCGAGGTGGACCGCGAATTCGTGCGCGCCAGGATCCGCGGGGGCTCGCCGATCCGCGGTCTCGATGCCCGCGAGGATCTGGACGAGGCCGAACTCGACGCCACATCGCGCATCGTCGCAATGGCCGGGGTTCACCCCTTCGTCAAGCTGCTGGAAGATGGCTGCGACGTGATCATCGGCGGGCGGTCCTCCGACAGCGCGATCTTTGCCGCCGCCGCCCTGTTCAGGGGCTATCCGCAGGCGGAAAGCTATTACCTCGGCAAGGTGCTGGAATGCGCATCGTTCTGCGCCGAACCCTACGGCGCCAAGGAAACCGTGATGGGCGAGATCACCGCCGATCATGTCGAGGTCACCGCGATGGCCGATTTTCAGCGTTGCACCGTGGCCTCGGTGGCGGGCCATGCGATGTATGAACGGTCGAACCCGTTCTTCGAATTCGTCGCGGGCGGCAAGCTGGACATGACGCATTGCGCCTATGACCAGGTGTCCGAAAAGACCACCCGCGTGACCGGCATGACGTTCGAGCCTGCCACCGAATTCCGGGTCAAGCTGGAAGGTTCGGGCAAGGTGGGCGAGCGGTTCGTCGGCATGGCGGGCATCCGCGACCCCTATACCATCGCCAATGTCGATGCGGTGATCGACTGGGCCCGCCAGCAGACCATCGACCGCTTCGGCCCCGACGGATGGGAACTGCACTACAACGTCTTCGGCCGCAACGGCGTGATGGGCGACATGGAACCGCTGCGCGACAAGCCCGGACACGAGCTTTGCGTCGTGGTGCAGGGTGTCGCCCCGACACGCGAAATGGCCGAAGAGGTCACGATGACCGGCACGCGCCAGTTGTTCTATGCCCGCCTGCCCGATGTCAAGGGCACTGCGGGCGGCGTGTCCTTCGTGCTGGACGAGGTGCTGGCCGCCAGCCCGGCCTACCGCTGGACGCTCAATCACACGATGGCGGTGGACGACCCGCTGGAACTGTTTCCCACGCACAGCGCGATGGTCGGCTGAGGATAGGCACATGAACACCGAAAAGAACACCCGCACCCGGCTGTCCGATCTGGCCAAGACAATCCGCTCCAAGAACGCGGGCACCGACAAGATCACCTTCGACATCATCTTTCGCGAAAAGGCGACCTACGAGATGGTCAAGCGCTCGCAGGCGCTGACCCCGGCCAGCGTCTGCGCCGTGCTGAACGTCGACCCGGCACGCCTGACCGACTTCGTCGAATACGATCCGGCCTATGCGATCAAGTTCACCATCCTGCGGCTGCGACCCTCGGGCAGCGCAGGCGATGGCGACATCTTCGGCGCCCAGCAATATGCGCCCTTCCTGGATGTCGAGATCGACGTGACCGCCTGAAGCGGGCACCCCGGCCGCGGGATCGTTCCTGCGGCCGACCGGACCTCGATCAGGACCAATGGCGCCGGCCCGCCAGAACGGAAAGGACGGCGCCGCACAATCGCAGCAGGTTGGCCTTCGCCCCTGCCCCGCTGCCCGATCAAGCCGTTCATGCACCGCGCCATCCCGCTCTGCCTTGCGACACCCGGGCCTTGCGGCCCCAGGCACTCGCTGACGGGCCGCCCAAGATCGCGGGAATTGAAGGCACCCACGGGTTTTCGTGCGCCCGGATGCAGATCGGCTACCCGGCCCCGACCGACAGCCGGTTGACCTCGATCGACAGCAATGGCGAGGGCAACATCAATACCGTCGAACTCGCGGCAGCAATCGCCCGCTACAGCCCTGCGGCAAGCCGCGCGCCCTGGTCGATCGCCCGCTTGGCGTCAAGTTCCGCGGCCACATCGGCCCCGCCGATCACATGATGCGCCACACCCGCCGCGGCCAGCGCGTCGGCCAGCCCGCGTTCCGGCAGCTGGCCCGCGCAGAGCACCACCGTGTCAACGGCGAGCAGGTCCGACCGCTCTCGCCCCGGCCCGTGGCTGATGTGCAGGCCCTCCGGCGAGATTGCCTCGTAGTTGACGCCGCCCAGCATGGTGACGCCCTTCATCGCCAGCGCGGCGCGGTGGATCCAGCCGGTGGTCTTGCCCAGACCGCGCCCCGGCTTTTCGGCCTTGCGCTGCAGCAGCCAGACTTCGCGCGCCGGAGCCTCGGGGCGCGGCCCCTCGGCCGCCAGCCCCCCGGGCCGCAACGCGGGATCTCCCACCCCCCATTCGCGCCGCCAGAGCGCGGGGTCCAGCGTCGGGCTTTCCCCGGCCTGCACCAGATATTCGGCCACGTCGAACCCGATGCCGCCCGCCCCGATCACCGCCACCCGCCGCCCAACCGGCGCACCGCGCAGCACCTCGGCATAGCCCAGCACATTGGCACCGCCCTGCCCCGGAATGACCGGATCGCGCGGCACCACGCCGGTTGCCACCACCACCTCGTCAAAACCCCGCAGGTCATCGACAGTGGCCGAGGCACCCGTGCGGACCTCGATCCCGGCCTTGGCCACCATGGTCTCGAACCAGCGCACCAAGCCGTGAAACTCTTCCTTCCCCGGCACCTGCCGCGCCAGGTTCAACTGCCCGCCCAGCACCGCCGACCGTTCGAACAGCACCACGCCATGGCCGCGTTCGGCCGCCACCAGGGCGCACATCAACCCCGCAGCCCCCGCCCCCACCACGGCAACCCGCTTGCACACCGCTGCCGGGTCATAGCGCAGCACCGTCTCGTGGCAGGCGCGCGGATTGACGAGGCAGGACGACAGCTTGCCGCTGAACGTGTGGTCCAGACAGGCCTGATTGCAGGCGATGCAGGGCGCGATTTCCGCCGCCCGGCCTGACGCGGCCTTGGAGACGAAATCGGGGTCGGCCAGGAAGGGCCGCGCCATCGACACCATGTCGGCCTGCCCGGCGGCCAGGATGCCCTCGGCGACCCCGGGCGCGTTGATCCGGTTTGACGCGATCACCGGAATGCCAATCTCGCCGCGCAGCCGCCCGGTCAGCCAGGTGAAGGCGGCACGCGGCACCGAGGTGGCGATGGTCGGCACCCGCGCCTCGTGCCAGCCGATGCCGGTGTTCAGGATCGTGGCACCGGCCGCCTCGACCGCCTTCGCAAGCAGCACGACCTCGTCCCAGGTCGAGCCGTCGGGGATCAGGTCGATCAGCGATACCCGGTAGATCAGGATGAAATCGGCCCCCACCGCCGCGCGCACCCGCGCCACCACCTCGACCGGCAGGCGCATCCGGTTTGCGTAGCTGCCGCCCCAGCGATCCTCGCGGCGGTTGACGTGGGTCACGAGGAACTGGTTGAGGAAATACCCCTCCGACCCCATGATCTCGACGCCGTCATAGCCCGCCTCGCGCGCCCGGACCGCCGCCGTCACGATGTCGGATATCTGGCGCTCGATCCCGGCTTCATCCAGCGCCTCGGGCACGAAGGGCGAGATCGGAGATTTGACGGCGCTGGCCGAAACGCAGCCCTTGCCATAGGCATAGCGCCCGGCATGGAGAATCTGCATCGCGATCCGTCCGCCCGCGTCATGCACCCGGCCGGTGACGGTGCGATGGTTGGCGATGTCTTCGGGCGTGAAAAGCCCCGCCGCGCCGGGGAACACCCCGCCCTCGCGGTTCGGGGCCATGCCGCCGGTCACCATCAGCGCCACGCCCCCCAGCGCCCGGGCGGCGTAGAATTCCGCCACCCGGTTCCAGTCGCCAGTCTCCTCCAGCCCGGTGTGCATCGACCCCATCAGCACCCGGTTCGGCAGAACCGTGAAGCCAAGATCGAGCGGCGCCAGAAGATGTGGATAAAGCGTCATGCTGCGGCCTCCCTGCCATCGATGCCAGCTTGCCCGCCTGCAGGCACCCTTGTCACGCCAAACGCCGCGTCACCCCGCAGCCCCCGAATTTTCTACGAAAATTCGCCCCGCTGCCCGGGCACGGTTTTCGCCCCGCTGCTTTGCATGGCCTGACCGGCGCCGACCCCGTGACCTGAATTTTCGTAGAAAATTCGGCCGCCCCCGCGCTCAGGCGGTCGTCTCCAGACAATGCCGCCGGAAAGCGCGCTTGAGCATGTCAAGCTCTGCCCGCAGCAGGTCGATCTCGGCGCGCAGGTCATCCTCCATCGCCACGCCGGTGATCACGGTGAAATGCGCCCGGGTCTCGCCGGTGCCGACATCGCGGATCAGGAAGGTCTGCACCCCCTCGCTCAGCACCTGCGGCGGGATCGGCACGCGCACCGCCCACGCGCCCGGCCGCCCGGGCACCTCGGTCAGGGCGAGTCCAGGCAGCACCGCTTCCAGATGGCGGACCTCCAGCGCCGGGCGACCTTCGGCGCCGGTCAGCACGCCTTCCCAGACTCCAGCCCGGATGCGTGTCTTGGTCAGGGTGATCTCGCTCATCGCCGCCTCACAACTCGGCCCGCGGACGGCGACTGAACGTCACGTCGCGCAGGATGATCTGGTTCATCTCGGGGCCTTCGAAGATCAGGTCGACCCAGATCTTTTCCACCCGCTTCTCGTTCATCTTGGTGTAGGCCAGATCGAATTCGACCATCACCTCCTCGTCGCGCAGCGGCAGTTCGCGCACCACCTGTTCGACGTTCGGCCCGTGCTTGACGTTCAGCCGGGCAAAGATCTCCAGCGGCTTTTCCATCTCGACGATGGCATCCAGCCGGATCAGGTGCTTCAGTTTCAGCCCCTGCACCGCCGCGTCCGGCAGGTCGATCACCAGCGACAGGAAAGACCCGTCAAAGCGGAACACATCCATCCGGAAACCGAACGGCGCCAGATCGGCGTTGCGCGTGTTGCGGATCTGGCGCACCGTCAGTTCCGAGCGGCGGCAATCGTGAAAGATCGTGGCACCGTCGCAGACCTGCGCCTTGCCGGGCACCGAGGAAAACCCCGGCACCGGAATGGCACCGCGCCACAGGTCCGGCCGCCACACCCAGTCCGCGCCCATCGGCTTGCGGATCGCGTTCGAGCCGATCACCGGCAGCGCCAGCCGGTCTTCGGCAACATGGATCACCCGGTCAAGCTGACGGCGCAGCTGCCGTGCCCGCCCGCGCAGGCCGCGCAATGATTCCAGATCGACCGCCTTTGCCCCGTCGGCCAGCCGCCCCCAGCGCCGCAGCATCCGCTTGTGCACCACCTGGTCGATCAGCGTGTCGAACCTGTTGCCCATCCCATCCCTGTTTCTGCAAGACCCGGAACCCGTTGCGACCCGATCTGCCCCAGGCTTGTTGCCATATCGGAAACGATTCGTTTATTGCCTGAAAGATCTGAAGATTCCATCCCCAAGACTTGTCCTAAAGCGACACCTTTGCCCGATTGGCTGCCTGCATCGCGGCCAGGAAGCGGTCGGTCAGCCTGCGCCCGGCGGCAGGGTCCATCGGCGCGCCCGCGGGGCCCGAAACCGACAGCGTCACCAGCCGTCCCTCCACGTCAAGCACGGCGCGCCAGCTTTCGGGCTGGCCGCGGCTGTCGCCGCCCGGGCTGGTGTCGGTCAGCCGCATCAGGAAGGCGTCACCGACCACCAGCGCCTCGTGCAGCGTCACCGACGCCGCCCGCCCGCTGCGGCTCAGCGCGGCGCGGCCCTGCGGCGACTTGAAGAACGCGGCCAGTTGCGCACCCCCGCCAGAGATGCCCGCGCCCGAACCGGCCCCGCCGACCGCCACGGTCAGTATCGCCCTGGCCTGCGGCACCTGCGTCTCGCCCGTCACCGCGCAGCGCCCGATCAGCACGATGGCTGTATCCTGCCGTTCCAGCACCCCGGCCGGGTCGATGCAATAGCCCGGCGGGGCGGCGACGGTCAGCGCCCCGCCCAGCACCGGACGACTTTGCAGCGCACCGCCCGCCGCAAGGCAGGCGGCCAGCAGCGGCACCGCCGCAGCCAGCATCAGGCCGGGCCGCAGCCTACTGGTCCATGTAGACATGCTTCTCCGCCCGTGCGCCCGGATGCGTGACGGCGCCCAGACGAGTCGGCCCGACCAGTTGCGCATATTTCCACAGCGCGCCGCTGGCGTATTGCGTGGGGCGCGCGCCCTTCCACTCGGCCTTGCGCGCCGCGAGTTCGTCGTCGCTCAGCGCCACCGACAGCTCGCCCGTCAGCGCGTTCAGGGTGATCATGTCGCCGTCGCGCAGCAGGGCGATCGGCCCGCCATGCGCCGCCTCGGGCCCGACATGGCCGACGCAGAAGCCGCGCGTCGCACCCGAGAAGCGCCCGTCGGTGATCAGCGCGACCTTCTTGCCCATGCCCTGACCGCTGAGCGCGGCGGTGGTCGACAACATCTCGCGCATCCCCGGCCCGCCCGCGGGGCCCTCGTTGCGGATAACGATCACGTCGCCTTCCTTGTAGGCCCGGTTCTGCACCGCCTCGAACGCGTCTTCCTCGCATTCGAAAACCCGCGCCGGGCCGGTGAAGATCTGCTCGGCCTCCGACATGCCCGCGACCTTGACGATGGCGCCATCGGGGCAGATGTTGCCCCGCAGCCCGACCACGCCGCCGGTTTTCGAGATCGGGGTTTCCACCGGATAGATCACCTTGCCGTCGGCCTCGCGGGTGATGAGGTCCAGTTCCTCGCCCATCGAGCGTCCCGAGGCGGTGATGCAGTCTTCGTGCATCAGCCCGGCCTTGCGCAGTTCCTTCAGCACGACCGGCACGCCGCCGACCTCGTACAGATCCTTGGCGACATAGGTGCCGCCGGGGCGCAGGCTGACGAAATACGGCGTGTCGCGGAAGATTTCGCATACGTCGAACAGGTCGAAGTCGATCCCCGCCTCGTGCGCGATGGCGGGCAGGTGCAGCCCGGCGTTGGTCGACCCGCCGGTGCAGGCCACGACGCGCGCCGCATTCTCCAGCGACTTGCGGGTGACGATGTCGCGGGCGCGGATGTTCTTCTCGATCAGGTGCATGACTGCCACGCCCGAGGCGTCGCCATACTGGTCGCGGGATTCATACGGGGCCGGGGCGCCCGACGAGTTCAGCAGCGCCAGCCCGATCGCCTCGGACACGCAGGCCATGGTGTTGGCGGTGTACTGCCCGCCGCAGGCCCCGGCCGAAGGGCAGGCCACCCGTTCCAGGATCGCCAGCTGTTCGTCGGTGATGTTGCCCGCCTGATGCTGGCCCACCGCCTCGAACACGTCCTGCACCACGACATCCTTGCCGTTCAGGCGGCCCGGCAGGATCGACCCGCCGTAAATGAACACCGACGGCACGTTCAGCCGCACCATCGCCATCATCATCCCCGGCAGCGATTTGTCGCAGCCCGCAAGGCCCACCAGCGCATCGTAGCAATGGCCGCGGATCGTCAGTTCGACCGTGTCGGCAATCGCATCGCGCGAGGCGAGCGACGAGCGCATCCCTTCATGCCCCATGGCGATGCCGTCGGTGACGGTGATCGTGGTGAACTCGCGCGGGGTGCCGCCGCCCTTCTTGACGCCGGTCTTGACCGACTGCGCCTGCCGGTTCAGCGAGATGTTGCAGGGCGCCGCCTCGTTCCAGCAGGTCGCAACCCCCACCCATGGCTGATGAATCTCTGCCTCGGTGATTCCCATGGCATAGAAGTAGCTGCGGTGCGGCGCGCGTGACGGGCCTTCGGTCACGTGCCGCGAGGGCAGCTTTGACTTGTCGAAACGGTTGTTGATCATGGGGCATCCTCCGGCGAAATGGCTGGGCAAAGGGATAAAGGGCGACGGGCAGGGGGGCAAGGCGCGATTGTGGCGCCGCGCCGTTGCTTGCAACCGCCCCGCTTCTGCCGCAGGTTGCGCGGCGCACCAGCCGGAAGGGCCAGACCATGCGCAGACCCGCCACCTTTGCCGCCCTTGAAGCCCTTGGTCGCACCCGGCTGTCGCGCCACTTCTTCCTGCGCGACTTCCTGCATTCCGAGATTGCCAGCTTTCACGGCATCGCCAACATCCCCGACGACCCCGACCTTGCGATTGCCGCGGGCACCCGGCTGGCGACCGACCTGCTTGATCCGCTGGTCGAAACCTTCGGGCCGATCACCATCCGCTCTGCCTACCGCGCCCCGGCGGTCAACGCCTTCGGCAATGCCCACGGCCTGAACTGCGCAAGGAACGAGGCGTCGTTCGCCGGCCACATCTGGGACCGGCGCGACGCGGCGGGGCGGATGGGCGCCTGCGCCTGCATCCAGATCCCATGGTTTGCCGACCAATACGAACAGGGCCGCGACTGGCGCGACCTTGCGTGGTGGATCCATGACCACCTGCCCTATTCCGCGATGTGGTTCTTCCCGGTTCGCGCCGCGCTGAACCTGACGTGGCGCGAAGAGCCCGAGCGCACGATTTCCAGCTACATCGCCCCGCGCGGCAAGCTGCTTGCCGCCGGGGCGGAACCGGCCGAGCCGCCCGCCCTGCGCCGCGCGCGCCATGCCGATTTCCCGCCGTTCCGGGGCATCGCGCTGCCGGGCCTGCCTCAGGCAAACACCCCCTGACAGAACCAGCCGCCCGACACCTCGCCGCCGTGGGCATAGAACAGCCACAGCCGCTCGCCCCCCGTCGCCTCGACCCGCCAGTAGTCGCGCAGGCCCGAGCGCCATTCGGGGTCGTCAAGCCACCATTCGGGCGCAAGCCGCTCCGGCCCGGTCGCCACCCGCACCACCAGGTCGCGCCTGCGCCAACGAAAGCCGGTCGGCAGCTGCGGCACACCGGGCGCCGCCACCGGCTCGGGGCGGAACAAGAGCAACGGGCGCGGCGCGCGCGGGCGCGGCCAGGGGGCGGGGGCCGGGGAAGACCAGGCGGCGGCCAGCACGATGGCCGATTTCTCGGGGATATGGCTTTCGGCAGGGTGCAGGCGGGTCACCGCGTCCATCCCCAGCCGGGCGCCCAGCTTGCCCAGCAGATCCTCCAGCGCGGTATCGCTGCCCTGCCGCGCCGCCGCCTGCTCGGCCGCGTCGATGTGGCCGCGATGCTGCACCGCGCTCAGCGGTTCGGTCTCGACCGCCGACAGGCGCAGGCAGTCGATGCCGAAGCCCGCGTCGATCATCTCCAGCTTCAGCGCCAGCAGCGGGCGGATGCGGTCGGGGTCATCGGCGGGGCGGGCCAGCCCGACCTCGACCACCTCGCAGCGCCCGTCGCTGCAAAACGCCTGCAACCGCACCCGCCGCGCCCCCCGCGCCTTTTCGCGCAGCCGGGCGCACAGCACCGGCAGCAGCCGGTCCACCCCGGCCTGCACGTCGGCCAGCAGCCCGATCGGGTCGGGAAAGGTCAGCCGCACCGCGAAATGCAGCGGTGCGCGGGCGGGGGCCACCGGCTCGGGTTCCAGCCCAAGCGCCTGATCCAGACGGCGCAGCGTCTGGGTGCCGAACCGCCGCGCCAGGGCGGCGCGCGGCAGACCCGTGATGTCGTCGATCTGGCGCAGGCCAAGCCGCGCCAGCGCCGCCACCGTCTCGGGCGGCAGGCGCAGCGCGGTGATCGGCAGGCCCGCCAGCGCCTGCCGCATCTGCCCGGGCGCGGCAATCACTCCCTGCGGCCCCTCCACGGCGGCCACGGGCGCGACCCCGCCGCGTTCCCAGCCCCGCCGCTTGGCGGCGCGCGACCGCGTCGCCCGCGCCTCCTGTTCGATGGCGTCGCCGTTGCGCAGCGGCACCACCCCCTGCCCGGCAAAGCGCGCCAGCGCCCAGGCCGCCCCCGGCGTGTCGGCAATCCCGGCGCGCACCGTCAGGCCAAGCCCCGCGCAGTCGGCCTCCACCTCGGCCAGCAGCGCCGCCTCGCCGCCGAACAGATGCGCGCAGCCGGTCAGGTCGACCACCAGCGCGGCGGGCGGCTCTTCCGCCACCCAGGGGCTGAACTTGCCCGCCCAGCGCCGCAGCACCGTCAGGAACGCCGCATCGCGCAGCGGGTCGGCGGGGCGGGTCAGCAGGCCGGGGCACATCGCCGTCGCATCGCGCAGGGGCTGGCCCAGCGCCAGCCCCGCCGCCTCGGCCTCGGGGTTCAGCGAGGCCAGCACCTGCGCCCCGCCCCGCTCGGCCACCACCGCAAAGGGCAAGGGCAGCACATCGCCGCGCTGCCGCAGCAGCCGTTCCGCCGCGAGTCGCGGAAACCACAGCGAAAGAATCCGTCGGTGCGCCATATCGTTCTCTTTTTGTTCACGATATCGCGTCAGGGTCGGCAGAGTCGAGTCGATGAAGGGGATGACATTTCCGTGATGTGACGGACGCCAGACCAAAGTCCATGACCGTGTCATGCCCCCGCGCTATACTGGGCAGGCATTTTCAGCAGGGAGAAGAAACTTGAACCTCATCTCGAAAACCCTCGTGGCGGGCCTCGTTCTGGCCGCCGGTGCCGCCTTCGCCAAGGAAGGCGTGCAGGATCCGACCGTCAAGGCCCGGATGGACCTGATGAGCACCATCGGCATGAACCTGAAGACGCTGGGCGACATGGCGGGCGACAAGACCCCGTTCGACGCCGCCGCCGCCGAAACAGCCAAGGCCGCCCTCATTGCCGCCTCGGCCGACATTCCGGTGAAGTTCGAACCCGAGGCGGAAGACCCGGTTTCCGAAGCGATGCCCGACATCTGGATGACGTGGGACGTGTTCCTGACCAAGGCCGACACGCTCGACAAGGCCGCAGCCGCGATGGACGTGGCCTCGGTCGATGGCATCAAGGCCGGCATGGGCGCGATGGGCGAGGCGTGCAAGGACTGCCACACCACCTTCCGCATGAAGAAATGACCCTGAACCGTCGATGACCCGCGATCAGCCGCAGGACACGCGGCTGATCCTTTCGCGGGCGTCGATCTCGATGTTCAGCCGGTCTGGCGAATAGTCCATCGTCACCCCCATGCCGGGGCGTATGATGCGCGTCGGCCCGGCGAACTTCATGGTTCGCAGCACCCTGGCGCTTTGCCCGACCAGACCTTGCAGCGCCGCGGCACCACAGGCATTTTCGCTCGGGGCGGGCGGCAGAGTCGGCGGCGTTTCGGTTGCGGGCACGCAGGCGGCCAGCACGAACAGGGCAAGGGCGGCGAGGATCGGGCGGGCAAACATGGCAACCTCCGTAAAAACGCGGCATCTGCCGCAATGCTCAGCCGCAGTATAGGGCAAGCAGCCGGCCGCGGCCATCAAGCTGCGCATTCAGGCGCGACAGGCTGAAATCCTCGGTCACCGCGTCACCGGGGCGGATCAGCCGCAGGGTGATGCCCGGTTGCACCCGCCTGGTCAGCGTCGGCGCGGGCTGGCCCAGAAGGCCCTGCAACCGATCGGCCCCGCAAGGCGCCAGCGGAACCGTGCTCGGCGGGGGCGGCAGCAGCGGCGCCGCCGTGCAGGCCGCCAGAGACAGGACCAGAACCAGAACAAGACGCATCGCCACCCCCGGCAGACACCACCGCTCCAGGCGGTCGTTTCCCGCGCAACCATCCGCCACAGTCTTGCACGGCTCTGCCCGGAAGGACAGGGAAAGGACACCGCCGCAGATCCGGGCTTGCTGCCCGCGCCGCGGCCCGTGCCACGCAAATCCGGCGCAGGTGCTGGATGGCCCCGCCCCCGCGTGGTATGACGCCCGAAAGAGGAGAATCCCCGATGCCCGCACCCCGCACGCAATCGCCCCGTTCCGCCCGGACGCCCGCATGATGGCCGCCCCCCGCGCCCCCCGCCTCTGCGTGCTGATCGACGCCGACAACGTGCCCGCAGGCTATGCCACGGCGATCTTCGAAGAAATCGCGGCGCTGGGCGAAGCCTCGGTGCGCCGGATCTACGGCGACTGGTCGGCGGTGCGGCTGAACGGCTGGGCGCGCAAGGTGGCGATGCTGGGTCTGGTGGCCGACCAGCAGTTTTCCAACACCAAGGGCAAGAACGCCAGCGATATCGGGCTGGTGATCTCGGCGATGGATTTCCTGCATTCGGGCCTGTTCGACGGCTTCGTGCTGGTCAGTTCGGACAGCGATTTCACCCGGCTCGCAGCGCGGATCCGCGAACAGGGGCTGGATGTCTATGGCATCGGTGAAAAGAAGACGCCCGAAGCCTTCCGGATGGCCTGCAAGCGGTTCATCTATGTCGAGAACCTCGGCGCCGAGGAAATGCCGCGCGAACCGGTGAAACCGGAACGGGTTGAACCGGAACCTGCGGCCGAACCCGTGGCGCGGGTGACCAAGGAACAGCCCGCCAAGGCGATTCCGCTGATCATCGCAGCGATGCGCGCGATCGACCCCGAGGGCGAGTGGTATTCGCTGGGGCAGATCGGGCAATACATCACGCAGGGCTCGCCCGACTTCGACACCCGCACCTACGGCAGCGCCAAGCTGTCCGACCTCGTGCGCAAGATCAGCCGCTTCGAGGTGAAACCGGGGCCGGGCGGTCAACTGCTGGCGCGGGATGTAGCCTGACGCCGCCGCCGGGTGCGGCGGCAAGACTTTTGAAAAAAGTCTTGCAAAATCCTTGCAAGGATTTTGTCGCTCCCCTGCCCGAAGTTTGCCGCAATCGACTGAAATCCTGACACTGTTTCAGAACGGGGTTCAGATGATGCAGGCTTGGGCGGGACCGGTTTCGGGGGGTGTGCCGAATGGCGCGGTCGCCGTTCTGGTGGATGGGGAAAACGTGGCCTGGAATGTTTCCGAGGTTCTGCTGCGATGCGCCAGAACCCTTGGCGCGCCTACCATCCTGCGGGCCTACTGCAACCGACTGAACCCGAATGGCTGGGACGGTGACGGCCGGTTCCAGTTGACCTATCTCGACACACAGGCCGGCAAGAACTCGGCCGACATCCGGCTGGTGATCGACGCGATGGACATCGTGCACGCTGCTGCTGTCGACAGCATCGTGATCGCGTCCACAGACCGCGATTTTGCGCCGCTGGCGCATCGGCTGCGCGCGTCTGGACTTTACGTCCTGGGGGTGGGGCGCAGGGAAGCGTCTGCAATATTTCGCCACTCGTGCTCGGATTTTCATGTCCTGAACCATGCCCCCGAGCCCGCCCCCCCGCCGCAGCCGGTTGTCGTCGCAGCCAGGGCCGTGACAAGGCCAGCGGCACTGTCCAAGGAGGACGCGCTGATTCACGATCTGATCCGCAGTTGCGGCAAAGATGGCTGGCTCGAATTGACCAGGATCAACCCACATCTTTCGAAGAGCGGCTTCATGATCGGAGACACGCCCGAAAAAACCTGGCGCGCCTATCTGGAGAAACGCGATACGCTTTATGACTGCGAACCCAGGGGGCCCACGGCGCGCGTGCGCCTGCGTCAGCGCTGAGCCTTCACCGCGTAGCGCGCCATGAACATCTCGACCGCGCCCCTGATGGTGCGGGCGATGTCGCGCGGCGGGCAGCATGTGTTCACGCCGAAGATCAGGCGGGCGTGCACGTCGGCCTTGCACAGTTCGGCGAACTGGTCGGCGGCCAGATCAAGGTCGTCGATCACTAGTTCGCCCCGTGCCACGGCGGAGCGGAGGTAGTCGCTCAGGCGCTGACGCACCAGCAGCGGGCCGGAGTGGTAGAAGGCATGGCCAAGCTCGGGGAAGCGGTCGCTTTCGGCGACGCAGATGCGGAACACCTTCATGCCGAAATCGGACATGGTGAATTCGACCATCTTCTGCGCGGCGGCGGTCAGCACCTCGGCCGGGGGGGCGGTCATGTCGATCAGCTTCACCGCCTCGTCGGCCTGGCGGCGGCATTCGGCCTTTGCCACCTCCATGAACAGCAGGCGCTTGTCGGGGAAGTAGCTGTAGAGCGTGGCCTTCGACACGCCCGCCTCGCGCGCGATGTCATCGACCGAGGCCCCGTCGAAACCGTCGCGCAGGAACACGGTGCGCGCACCGTCAAGCACCTGATCGAACTTGCGGCCCTTGCGGATTGTCTGTGCTGGCGCGGTCATGGTTTCCCCTTCGGGCGACCTTAGACCGGGCGGCGCGGGTCGGGCAAGGACAACCGGGGTCACCTGGCCGGGGTGCAGACCGTGCTGGTGGTGGCAGCGCCGCAGCCGCGCGTGACGGTCGGGCCTTCGTCCGGCCAGGTCAGGCGCGGCAGGTCGAGCACGAGGCCGGAGGCGGCGGCCGGGCCGGCCAGCAGCACGAGGGCGGTCAGGGCGGCGGCGAGCGGATTCAAGGCGGATGTCATGGGAATCTCCTGAACTGGTTGGTTCACTTTTCTCAATTTGAACCGAGTCGTTCAGTTTCTCAAGCTGGAAATGAACCGATCGGTTCATTTGTCGCAAGCCGACACCGCGGCTTGCAGGGGCCGGGCAAGCGGGTATATTGGAATCATTCCAAGTTGCGAGGCATCATGCTGTCTGCCCTGACCAACCGCCGCCGCTTTTCAGACCTTTCGGAACAGGAGGTTCTGGCGCTGGCAATCGCGTCGGAGGAAGACGATGGCCGCATCTACCGCAGCTATGCCGCCCGGCTGCGCGCCGACTACCCGGCCTCGGCGGCGCTGTTCGACGACATGGCCGCCGAAGAGGACGGCCACCGCCAGCGGCTGATCGAGCTGCACCGCAGGCGGTTCGGCGAGGTGATCCCGCTGATCCGGCGCGAGCATGTCGCGGGCTACTATGCCCGCCGCCCGGTCTGGCTGATGCAGACGCTGAGCCTGGAGGCAATACGCGGCGAGGCCGAGGGCATGGAGCGGCAGGCCGAGGAGTTCTATCTGCGCGCCGCAAAGGCGACTTCGGATGCCGCGACGCGCAAGCTGCTGGGCGATCTGGCGGCGGCCGAGGCCGGGCACAAGCGCAGTGCGGCGCGGTTCACCGAAACCAACCTGGACCCGGACTCCCGCAGCCAGGAAGACCGTGCCGCGCACCGCCAGTTCATTCTGACCTGGGTGCAGCCGGGGCTGGCGGGGCTGATGGACGGGTCGGTTTCGACGCTGGCACCGATCTTCGCCACGGCATTCGCGACGCAGGACACCTGGACGACCTTTCTGGTCGGCTCGGCGGCTTCGGTCGGGGCGGGAATCTCGATGGGATTCACCGAGGCCGCGCATGACGACGGCGTGCTGTCGGGGCGCGGCAGCCCGTGGAAGCGCGGGCTTGCCTCGGGGGTGATGACGACCCTGGGCGGCATGGGCCATGCGCTGCCCTACCTGATCACGGATTTCTGGACGGCGACGACGATTGCCATGTTGGTGGTGTTTGTCGAGCTGTGGGCGATTGCCTGGATCCAGAACAGGTTCATGGAGACGCCCTTCCTGCGGGCGGCGATGCAGGTGGTGCTGGGCGGGGCGCTGGTGTTTGCGGCGGGCGTGCTGATCGGCGGCGGCTGAGCGGGGACGCAGGAGGGGGGCTGTCTGCCCCCCGCGCCGCCGATTTCATCGACGGCTCCCCCCGAGGATATTTGTGCAAAGGTGAAAGCATGAAGTAGGGGGCGTGGCCTTGCAGTTCCGCCCGGGGCGTGAAACGCTTGTCGGGATTGCGGGAAAGCCTGGGGCGCGGATGCTGCCGATCCTTCTGAAAACATTGCCGTTCTTCGGGCTGATCGGGCTTGGCTGGTGGGCCGGGCGCGTGCGCTTCTTCACGCCCGAGGCCACGGCCTATCTGACCAAGTTCGTGTTCTACTTCGCCCTGTCGGCGATGCTGTTCCGCTTTGCCGCCAACCTGTCGCTGGCGGATATTTATGACGGGCCGTTCGTGCTGGCGTATCTGCTGGGCTGCTTCGTGGTTTACGGCATCGCGATGGCGGTCGCGCTGATGCGCGGGATCGGCATGGTGGAAGCGGCGATGGAGGCGCAATGCGCGGTGATCGGCAATACCGGCTTTCTGGGGGTGCCGATGCTGGTGCTGCTGCTGGGGCCGGAGGCCGCTGGGCCGGTGCTGATGGTGCTGGCGATCGACCTGATCGTGTTTTCAAGCCTGATCACCCTGATCATCACCGGGGTGCGGCAGGGGCGGATGACGCTGGGCACCTTTCGCGTGCTGGGGATGGGGTTGCTGGCAAACCCGATGATCGTGTCGATCGTGCTGGGGCTGGCGTGGTCGGGCACCGGCTGGGCGGTGCCGGGGCCGGCCAACGAGTTTCTGGCGCTGCTGGGGGCGGCGGCGACGCCGGGGGCGCTGTTTGCCATCGGCGCGTCGCTGGCCACCAAGTCGGCCGAGCGGCTGGCGGTGGCGGGCTGGCTGAGCTTTTGCAAGCTGGTGCTGCATCCGGCGGCGGTGGCCTTTGCCGCGCTGGTGGTGTTTGATGTGGAGCCCTATGCCGCAGGGGTGATGATTGCGGCGGCGGCGCTGCCGGTGGCCGGGAATGTGTATATTCTGGCGCAGCACTACGGGGTCGCGCCGCAACGGGTGTCGGCCGCCATCCTGATTTCAACGGCGGTCAGCATCCTGACCGTGTCTGCGGTGATCGCCTGGGTTACGGCGGTCTGATGCGAGGAGGAACGATGAAGACGATTTCCGAAAACCGCGCCTTTGGTGGCGTGCAGGGGGTGTATGCCCATGCCTCTGACGCGTGCAGTTGCGACATGACCTTCGGGCTGTTCCTGCCCGAGGAGGCCGAGACCAACCCGGTGCCGGTGGTCTGGTATCTGTCGGGGCTGACCTGCACGCACGAGAATGCCATGGTCAAGGCCGGGGCGCAGAAATGGGCGGCCGAGGCCGGTGTGGCGCTGGTGTTTCCCGACACCTCGCCGCGCGGGCCCGGCGTGGCGGACGATCCGGCCTATGACCTGGGACAGGGGGCCGGCTTTTTCGTCAACGCGACCGAGGGCGCCTGGGCGAAGCACTACCGGATGTGGGACTATGTGACCGACGAACTGCCGCGGATGCTGTTCAGCGCCTTCCCGGTGCAGGAGGATCGCCAGTCGATCACCGGGCATTCGATGGGCGGGCACGGGGCGCTGACCATCGCAATGTCGTTCCCGGGGCGGTTCCGCTCGGTCTCGGCCTTTGCGCCGATCGCGCATCCCACCGCCTGCGACTGGGGCCGCAAGCCCTTTGCCGCCTATCTCGGGCCGGACGAGGCGAAATGGGCGGCGCATGATGCCACCCTGCTGATGCGGAAGCGGGGCTTTGACGGGCCTATCTTGATTGATCAGGGTGCGGCGGACCCGTTTCTGGATACGCTGATGCCCGAGGCGCTGGCCGGGGCGATGATGGCGCGGCGGCAGAATGGGGCCATCCGGATGCAGAAGGGCTATGACCACAGCTATTTCTTCGTGTCGAGCTTCATCGAGGATCACATCGGCTTCCACGCCGCGGCGCTTTATGGCTGAGGGCGCGATCTGGATCGACGCCGACGCCTGCCCGGTCAAGGCCGAGGCCGAGCGGGTGGCGGTGCGCCACGGGATGCGGATGGTGCTGGTGTCGAACGGCGGCATAAGGCCGTCGCCCAACCCGCTGGTGGAAAGCGTCTTCGTGCCCGACGGGCCGGACGAGGCCGACAAGTGGATCGCCGAGCGGGTCGGCCCCGGCGACGTGGTGGTGACCGGGGACATTCCGCTGGCGGCGAAATGCGTGGCGGCCGGGGCGCTGGTGGTGCGCCACAACGGCGAGGCGCTGACCCCCGCCAACATCGGCAACGTGCTGGCGACCCGCGACCTGATGCAGGACCTGCGCAGCGCCGACCCGTTCCGCCAGGGCGGCGGGCGGCCGTTTTCCAAGGCCGACCGCTCGCGCTTTCTCGAGGTGCTGGAACGGCTGGTGCGGGCGGCGAAAGCCTGAACCCTGTCGCGGCTGGAACAGACAGCGTCGGGTGCTGCGGGTTGTCTGGCGCCATGACCGCGCACCCCACTCCCGCCCCGATGAGCCCCGCCAGACGCGCAGCACTGGCGGGCATTCTGTCTGCCGTCGGCGCCTCGTGCGTCTTTTCGGTCAACGACGTGTCGATCAAGTTCCTCAGCGGCGACTATGCGCTGCATCAGGTGGTGCTGACCCGGTCGCTGATCGGGCTGGCGGTGATGCTGGCGGTGGTTCTGCCGTTCAGCGGCGGGTTTGCGGTGCTGCGCACGGGCAAGCTGCGGCTGCACCTGATCCGCGGCGGCTTCGTGGTGTTTTCGAACCTGTGCTATTTCCTCGGGCTGGCGGCGATGCCGCTGGCCGATGCGGTGGCGATCTTCTTCATCAGCCCGCTGATGATCACCGCCCTGTCGGTGCCGATGCTGGGCGAAAAGGTCGGGCCGCGCCGCTGGTTCGCGGTCTGCATCGGGCTGGTGGGGGTGGTGGTGATGCTGCGACCGGGGTCGGGCGCGTTCCAGATGGCGACGCTGCTGCCGGTGGTTTCGGCCTTTGCCTATGCGATGATGCACATGATGACCCGGCGGATGGGCGGCACGGAATCGGCGGTCGCCATGACCTTCTATGTGCAACTGTGCTTCGTGCAGGTCAGTGGCGCCTTCGGGCTGGCGGTGGGTGACGGGCATCTGGCGGCGCAGTCGGATGCCTCGCTTGCCTTCCTGTTCCGCGCCTGGGTCTGGCCCGCGCCGGGCGACTGGCTGATCATGCTGGCGATCGGGGTGTCGTCATCCTTCGGCGGGCTCTTGATCGCGCAGGCCTACAAGCTCTGCGAGGCGGGGCTGGTGGCGCCGTTCGAATACGCCTCGATGCCGCTGGCGATCTTCTGGGGGGTGGCGGTGTTCGGCGTCTGGCCGGATGCCACGGCGTGGATGGGGATTGCGCTCATCTGCGGCGGCGGGCTTTACATGTTCTGGCGCGAGGCACTGGCCGCGCGCCGCGAAAGGCAGGAGGAATGATGCCGCAACCCCAAGCCGTGATCTTCGACATCGGCAACGTGCTGATCGAATGGAACCCCGAGCGGTTCTATGACTCCGTCATCGGGCCCGAGGCGCGGGCGCGCCTGTTCGCCGAGGTGCCGCTGACCGAGATGAACCTCGAAATCGACCGCGGCGCGCTGTTTCGCGAAACCGTCTATGCCATGGCCGAGGCGCACCCCCGATGGGCCGACCCGATCCGCCTGTGGCACGACCGCTGGATCGACATCGCCTCGCCCCGGATCGAGCACTCCATCGCCCTGCTGCGGGCCCTGCGCGCCAAGGGGGTGCCGGTGTTCACCCTGACCAACTTCGGCGTCCACAGCTTTGCCTATGCCCAGACGCAATACGATTTCCTGAACGAGTTCGACCGGCTTTACGTCTCGGGCCACATGAACGCGCTGAAACCAGAAGCCCGGATCTACCAGATGGTCGAAAAGGATTGCGGGCTGGACCCGGCGACCCTGCTTTTCACCGACGACAAGCCCGAGAATGTGGAGGCCGCCGCCGCACGCGGCTGGCAGGTGCATCTGTTCGACGGGGCGGCCCCCTGGGCACAACGGCTGGTGGCTGCCGGACTCCTGACCGAAACGGAGGCAAGACCATGACGGAAATCATCGGGCGCGAAGCCGAGGCGCATCTGACCTGGGCCGGGCTGATGGCGGCGCTGGAGGCGGGCCATCGCATGCCGCGCGCCGAAATCGGGGACATGCTGCTCTATCGCGGCCGCGACACGCTGCTGAACCGGGCGGCCTGGATCGACGGGCTGGGGCAACTGGTGAAATGCGCCACCATCTTTCCCGGCAACGGCGCACTGGGCAAGCCCAGCGTCAACGGCGCGGTGACGCTCTACTCCGACACGACCGGCGAGCTTGAGGCGCTGGTCGATTTTCATCTGGTGACCAAGTGGAAGACGGCCGGCGACAGCCTGCTGGCCGCCAGCCGCCTCGCCCGCCCCGACAGCCGCGAGATCGTGCTGGTGGGGGCCGGCACCGTGGCGCGCTCGATGGTCGAGGCCTATTCCAGCCTGTTCCCGCAAGCGCATTTCACGGTCTGGAACCGCAGCCCGGCAGCGGCGCAGGCGATGGCCGACAGCCTGCCGAACGTGACCGCGACCGCCGACCTGCAGGCGGCGGTCGGCCGCGCCGACATCATCTGCACCGCCACGATGAGCCTCTCGCCGCTGCTGGAAGGCACGTGGCTGCGCCCCGGCACCCACATCGACCTGATCGGCGCCTACCGCCCCGACATGCGCGAGGCCAACGACGAGGTGCTGCGCCGCGCCAGCATCTTCGTCGATTCGCGGGCAACCACGATCCACCACATCGGAGAGCTGAAAGACCCGATCGCGCGCGGCGTGATCAGCGATGCCGACGTGAAGGCCGACTATTACGACATGGCAGAGGGCGTATTCCGCAGGCAGTCGCCTGACGAGATCACCCTGTGCAAGAACGGCGGCGGCGCGCATCTGGACCTGATGACCGCGGCCTACATCGCCGCCGCCTGGCGCAATCGCTGACAGGGGTTCGGGAATTGGTCGGAGCGAGAGGATTCGAACCTCCGACCCCCTGCTCCCGAAGCAGGTGCGCTACCAGGCTGCGCTACGCTCCGACCGTGGGTGCGGATTAGACCGTCGCGGCGGCATTTGCAAGGGGGGCCGGGCGCAATTCATGCGTCATCGTCGCTCCGCTCGAACCGGCGCTGCATCAGGCTGATGCGCGGCAGCAATCCGGTCTCGGGGCGGCTTTTCGACCGCAGCACCGGGTTGTTTTTCGACACGTTGCCAAAGCTTTCGCGCAGCACGATGTAAAGCCCCGACGCGATGATCACCCCCGCCCCCAGCAGTGTATAGGCATCGGGCGACTCGTCGAAGATCAGAAAGCCGAAGATCGCCGCCCAGATCATTTGCGAATACTGCATCGGCGCCACGATCACCGCCTCGGCCGACCGGTAGGCGGCGATCACCAGCAGCATCGCCACAAAGCCGAAGGCGGCGATGATGCCCAGCATGGCGACATGCTCGATGGGCATCGGCCGATAGACGAAGGGCAGCACGCAGCCCAGCACGACGAAGTTCGCCATCATCGGATACAACAGCAGCACGACCGACCGTTCGTCCTGCCCGATCTTGCGCACGATCACCGAGGCGAGCGAGGAAAACACCGCCGCCGCCAGCGCCGCCAGGTGGCCAAGGCTCAGTGGCTCCGCCCCGGGGCGCAGCACGATCAGCACCCCCGCCAGCCCGACCACGATCGCCAGCCCGCGGCGGAGGCCGACCTTCTCGCCCAGGATTGGAATCGCCAGCAGGGTGATCAGCAGCGGCGCCGCGAACAGGATCGCGTAGGTCTGCGCCAGCGGCAGCACCGAAAAGGCATAGAACGCCGACACGCCGGTGATCAGCGACGACACCGTTCGCACCGCCGTCCACCATGGATGCACCGGGCGCAGATGGCCGTCCGAACGGTCGTTCATCAGCATCATGGTGACCAGCGGAAAACCGAACATGACCGAAAAGAAGATGATCTGGATCGCGGAATAGTGGCTGCCGAGATGCTTTACCACCACGTCATGCGTGGCGAAGATGGCAAAGGCCAAAAGCGCCATCAGCGCACCGCGCAGGTTGGATTTCACGACGGGCATCGTCCGCTCCGGCAGGGCTGTTACCGCGAACAGTGTCGCCGCAACCGGGGGCCGGCGCAAGGCGATGCGGCCGCAAAGGGGGCGCAGCGGCCCCCTTTTCCGGCGTCAGAGGCTGGCGTCAAGCGCCGCCACGATGGCGTCGCCCATGCCGGAGGTCGAGATCGGCGCGCCGCCCTCGGGCCCCATCAGGTCGGCGGTGCGCAGGCCGTCGGCAAGCACCTTCTCCACCGCCTTTTCGACCCGAGTCGCATCTTCGCCCATGTCGTAGGAATAGCGCAGCGCCATGGCAAAGCTGAGGATGCAGGCGATCGGGTTGGCCTTGCCCTGCCCGGCAATATCCGGGGCCGAGCCATGCACCGGCTCGTACATCGCGCGCGGCCGGCCATTCGCCATCGGTGCGCCGAGGCTGGCCGAGGGCAGCATCCCGAGGCTGCCGGTCAGCATCGCGGCGCAATCGGACAGCACGTCGCCGAACAGGTTGTCGGTCACGATCACGTCGAACTGCTTGGGCCAGCGCACCAGCTGCATCGCGCCGTTGTCGGCATACATGTGGCTGAGCGCGACATCCGGGTATTCGTTGTCATGCACCCACTGCACTTCCTCGCGCCACAGGATGCCCGATTCCATCACGTTGGCCTTCTCCATCGAGCAGACCTTGTTGTTGCGGCGGCGCGCCAGTTCGAAGGCCGAGCGCGCGACGCGGCGGATCTCGTTCGTGGTGTATCTTTGGGTGTTGATGCCGACCCGCCCGCCTTCGTTGTCGGGGAAGATGCCGCGCGGTTCGCCGAAATAGACCCCGCTGGTCAGTTCGCGCACGATCATGATGTCGAGGCCCGCGACCACCTCCTTCTTCAGGCTGGAGAAATCGGCCAGCGCGTCGAAGCATTGCGCCGGGCGCAGGTTGGAAAACAGGTCCATCTCCTTGCGCAGGCGCAAGAGGCCGCGCTCGGGCTTCAGGCTGAAGTCGAGCCCGTCGTATTGCGGCCCGCCCACCGCGCCCAGCAGCACGGCATCCGCGGCCTGCGCTCTTGCCATCGTCGCATCGCTCAGCGGGGCGCCGTGCGCGTCATAGGCGCAGCCGCCGACCAGATCTTCGGTAACGTCGAAGGTCACGCCGCGCCGGGCGCCCAGCCAGCCGATGATCTTCTTGACCTCGGCCATGACTTCGGGGCCGATGCCGTCGCCGGCCAGGATGAGAAGGGAAGGATTGGCCAAGATGCGCGCCTCGCGGGGTAAGGAATGGGATGAAAACCGCCTAGCCGCTTGCACCCGCCGGGTCAAGGTTCAGGGCACCTCCAGATCCACCCAGACCGGGCGGTGGCGCGAGGCTGCGGCGGCCACCGGTGCCAGCGGATCGCCCGGCGGCGGCCACAGCACACCCGACGCGACCACCCGCAACCCGGCTGCGGGCAGGATGACATCGACGCGCAAACCGCCCGGGCCGTCGCGCGCCGAAAAATCGGCGGTATCCAGCGCCGGGTCGCCGGCATGGCCCGGCTCGATGCGACCCGAATTGCCGCGCGGCGCCGGGTCTTGCAGGGCCGGGTGCGCCAGCAGGGCCAGCATCGCCTCCCGCCGGCCGTCGCCGTCGGCCGGGTCGAGGTTGGCATCGCCCAGCAGCACGAACGGGCCTTCGGGCGGCGGCATCGGCAGTTGCCCGGCCAAGAGCCGCAGCCAGAACGCCGCCTCGTCATGGTTGCGGCGGCCGTTGCGGTCCTCGGGCCCGTCGAATACCGGGGGGGTGGCGTGCCAGGCCAGCAACCGCAGTGTCTGCCCGCCGGGCAGGGCCAGCGGCACCTCCCAATGCGCTGTGGTGGGCAGACGCTGCACCGCAAGCACGTCGGCAGTCATGTCCGGCAGCAGCGCACCCGGCAGGTCGCGCCACAGGAACGCCGAGAAATCGCGCGCCTGATCGGCAAGGATCGGCAGGCGCGACAGCACCGCCATGCCACCCTCGCCGGAGAACCGCCCGTATCCCTGCGCATCGCGCGGCCCGCCAAGCCGCCCGTCGCCGTCCAGATCAAGCCCGGTCGCCATTCCGGTGTTGGGGCGCAGCGCGAAGCGGTGCGGGTAGGCCCCGCCGGTTGCCGCATCCAGCGCGCCCAGCGCCACCAGCCCGTGATCGTAGTCGACTCCGGTCAGCAGGATCACGTCGGCCTTCAGCGCCGCCAGCATCGCAACGGCGGCCAGCACCTGGGCTTCCTTCCCCCCCGCGATGTCGCGCAGCAGCAGACCGGGGCCTGCCCGGGTCAGTTCGGCATTCCAGGTCGCAATGCGCAGCGTCTCGGCCGGGGCGGCCGCCGCGAACATCAGCCACAGCAGCAGGGTCAGGCGTGCAGATAGCCCTGCGCCTCGGCGGCCCCGCTGAGCCGCCGCTTCTCTCGGATCATGGCGGCGATGCGCCCCATGGCGATGCCGCGCATGAACAGGCTTGCGGGTAGGAATGCCCATGCGGCCAGTGTCCAGATCAGGGTTTGCGGCGAGGTCAGCAGCAGCGGCTCGAACCCGCTGCTGCCGGCCTTCACCACGGCTGGAATCAAGAATGGCAGCAGAAACCCTAACGCCACGTTAATGCGCGCGTCACG
This sequence comes from Paracoccaceae bacterium Fryx2, assembly GCA_032334235.1. Lineage (NCBI taxonomy): Bacteria > Pseudomonadati > Pseudomonadota > Alphaproteobacteria > Rhodobacterales > Paracoccaceae > Paracoccaceae bacterium Fryx2. Next base: position 3,082,706 of record JAVSGI010000005.1, on the reverse strand, counting down.
CTCCAGACGGCTGACCACGTCGCCCCCGGTGGTCGGCTCGAAGGTCGGCAGGTTGACCCAGACGTTGAACGCCCCCGACCGGGTCGGCCAGCCTTGCAGCTTCATGATCACGACAAATACCGACAGCCCGATCAGCGAGATCAGATAGGCCATTCCCGCCGCCGTCCGCACCGCGGCCACCTGCGCCGCGCTGGCGCCGTCGTCCAGCATCAGGGTCGCCAGACGCACCGGACTGTAGGGGAAATCCAGCGACTGCCCGATCAGGTAGCCCACGGCCTCGACCAGCACCGTCAGGGTGGTGGGCTCGCTTGCCCCCCGGGCAATCACCGCCAGCGAAAAAACCGTGAAGAACAGGATCAGGAAGCGCACCCGGTTGAAGGGCGGCGCGTCGCGGAACTCGATCAGGCCGGGGTATGTCGCATTGTATTCGACAAAGGTCAGCGCCCCGCCGAACAGCGCCACCAGCGCCACCATCTGCTTGCCGTCAGACCCTACGTCCGGCAGCAGCACCGACGGCGTGGCGATCATCGCCATCACCAGAAATGCCCGCAAAAGCGCGCCTGTCAGCCGCGAAACCACTGCCTTGCCTTCCTCGACCCGGACGGACACGGTGCTTTGCCATGCCCTTTTTCCAAGAATACCCCGCACTTTGTGGCGGGCTGCCTCAATCTTGCCCAAATTGTGCCTTCTTTCGGTTCACGTCGCAACGTTCCCTTAAGAAGACTTAATATTTATGGCCTTATCGCGGTGAATGTGTCGCCGGATTGCATCAAGATCGCGGAATTGCCGGGGCCGCCCCGAAGGCCGACCCCATATCTTGTGGCCTGACAGGGTTCAGACCCAAGGCCGCAGCGTCGCCGCCTTCGCCTCGAAGCTGTCGATCGCCGCCGCCTTTTCCAGTGTCAGCCCGATGTCGTCGAGTCCGTTGATCAGGCAGTGCTTGCGGAAGGCGTCTACCTCGAACGGATAGGACTGCCCGTCCGAGGTGGTGACAGTCTGGCTTTCAAGATCGACCGTCATCCGCGCATTGGCCCCCTTGCGGGCATCGGCCATCAGCACATCCACCACCTCTTGCGGCAGAACGATCGGCAGGATGCCGTTCTTGAAGCAGTTGTTGTAGAAGATGTCGGCAAAGCCCGGCGCGATCACCGCCCGGATGCCGAAGTCGAGCAGCGCCCAGGGCGCATGTTCGCGGCTGGACCCGCAGCCGAAGTTGTCGCCCGCCACGATGATCTCGGCCTGGCGATACGCGGGCTGGTTCAGCACGAAATCCTCGATCTCGCTGCCATCCTGACGGTAGCGCATCTCGTCGAACAGGTTCACCCCCAGCCCCGACCGCTTGATGGTCTTGAGGAACTGCTTGGGGATGATCATGTCGGTGTCGATGTTGACCAGCGGCATCGGCGCCGCGATTCCGGTGATCCTGGAGAATTTTTCCATAATGGTTTCCCTTGTGTTACCGCGTCCGGCGGTGCCGGGCGGCATGCACATCGGATGCACGGGTGAGGCACATCCGATGCACGGGTTTTCAGACGGTTTCGGCCATCATCTCGCGCACGTCGGTCAGGTGGCCCGTCACCGCCGCCGCAGCCGCCATCGCGGGCGACAGCAGGTGGGTGCGCCCGCCCCGGCCCTGACGGCCCTCGAAGTTGCGGTTCGAGGTGGCGGCGCAACGCTCGCCGGGCGAAAGCTGGTCGGGGTTCATCGCAAGGCACATCGAACACCCCGCCAGCCGCCATTCGAAACCGGCGTCGATGAAGATCTGCGCCAGCCCTTCCTCCTCGGCCTGCAGCCTCACGAGGCCAGAGCCGGGCACAACCATGGCGCGCATCCCCTCCTTGACCTTCCGGCCCTTCAGGATCGCGGCGGCGGCGCGCAGGTCCTCGATCCGGCCATTGGTGCATGACCCGATGAACACGGTGTCGATGGCGATGTCGGTCAGCTTCATGCCGGGGGTCAGGCCCATGTAGTCCAGCGACCGCTGCGCCGCCTCGACCTTGCCGCCGTCGAAATCGGTGGCGGCGGGCACCACGCCGGTGATCGGCAGCACGTCCTCGGGGCTGGTGCCCCAGGTCACGACCGGGGCGATGTCTTCGCCCTTCAGCGTCACCACCTTGTCGAAATGCGCGCCCTCGTCGGTGTAGAGCGTCTTCCACCAGGCGACCGCGGCCTCCCATGCAGCACCTTTGGGCGCATGGGGGCGGCCCATGCAATAGGCGAAGGTCTTCTCGTCCGGCGCGATCAGGCCCGCGCGCGCGCCGCCCTCGATCGCCATGTTGCACACCGTCATGCGGCCTTCCATCGACAACTCGCGGATCGCCTGGCCGCAGTATTCGATGACATAGCCGGTGCCGCCCGCCGTGCCGGTCGCGCCGATCACCGACAGCGTGATGTCCTTGGCGGTGACGCCGGGGCGCAACGATCCGGTGATCTCCACCTTCATGTTCTTGCCCTTGCGCTGGATCAGCGTCTGGGTCGCCAGCACATGCTCGACCTCGGACGTGCCGATGCCATGCGCCAGTGCGCCGAAGGCGCCATGCGTCGCGGTGTGGCTGTCGCCGCAGACCACTGTCATGCCCGGCAGCGTCCAGCCCTGTTCGGGGCCGACGATATGCACGATGCCCTGCCGCACGTCCGACACCGGATAGTAGTTGATGCCGAAATCGCGGGCGTTCCTGTCGAGCGCATCGACCTGGATGCGCGATTCCTCGTTGTCGATGTGGATCTCACGGCCCGGCGTGGTCGGCACGTTGTGGTCGGGCACGGCGATGGTCTTTTCGGGTGCGCGCACGGTCCGCTTTGTCATGCGCAGGCCCTCGAACGCCTGCGGGCTGGTCACCTCATGCACCAGATGGCGGTCGATATACAGAAGGCAGGTGCCGTCTTCGGCCTCGTGCGCCACATGGGCGTCCCAGATCTTGTCGTACAGGGTTTTCGGAGCGGTCATGGCTCTCTCTCGGATGGCTGTGAAGGGGAAGGGCAGACATGCGCCACGGGCGCGCAGGCGGCGTCAGACGCGCGCGAGAACCGACAGCGAGGCACCATAGAACCGCCAGGGCAGGCGCGCGCGGTCATCCATGTCGAAAAAACGGATCATGGGGCGACAAATACGCGCTTGCACCCTACATGGCAAGCGGGGGCGCAGGTGTCATGCCGCGCCGGCTAGGAAAGGGAACCCGATGCGCTGGATCATGGTTCTGGCATTGGCCGTGGCACTGATGCCGGGCGTGCCGCAGCGAGCGGAGGCAGAGATGTACAAGGGCACCGAAACCGCCGCCTATCAGGTGGTCCGCAAGGTCGGCCCGGCCGAGCTGCGCCGCTACGACAGCCTGGTGGTGGCCGAAGTGACGGCAGAGGGCGACCGCGCGGGGGCCGCGAACCGGGGGTTCCGGGTGCTGGCGGGCTACATCTTCGGCGGCAACGCGGGGTCGGCCAAGATCGCGATGACGACGCCCGTGGCGCAGGCCCCGGCGGGAGAAAAGATCGCCATGACAACGCCGGTGGCGCAGATGGGGTCGGGCACGCACTGGACCGTGCGCTTCACCATGCCGGGCACCTACCGGCTCGACACGCTGCCCAAGCCCGAGGACAGCCGGATAAGGCTGTTCGAAACCCCGCCGCGCCGGGTGCTGGTGCTGGGCTTTTCCGGCACGCCCACGGCGGCGGCGCTCGACCGCGCAACCGCCAGCCTGCGCGCCATCGCGAAGGCCGAGCGGCTGGAAACCACCGGGATGCCCGAGTTCCTGTTCTACGACAGCCCCTTCACCCTGCCATGGAACCGGCGCAACGAGGTGGCGTTGACCCTGCGCTGACCCTTCCCGCATTTGGGCCTCGACCTGCCCTGCCCCAGCGCGTAAGGGGTTCGGCTTGTCTGTCGGGGGCGCTGCGGTTGAGATTCGGCCCCCTTGGTGGTATCATTCGACGAAGCCTCGCGCCGGGGCAGCATCGGCGCGCAACCCAGGAGGACGATGTCCTGTCCAATTCTGACCTTGCAGCCGACCGACCGGCTGCGCCGGGGGGCACGCGGATGACCCTTGCCCCGACGGCGAACGCGCCAGCTAACCTGCAACCCTCCAGCGAGACCCTGCTCGAACGCATCATGGCGTCGCTCGACGACGACAAGGCCGAAGAGGTCGTGCAGATCGACCTGCGCGGCCGGTCCGACATGGCCGACTACATGGTGATCTGCTCGGGCCGCTCGACCCGGCAGGTCGCGTCGATTTCCGAAAAGCTGGTCGACCGGCTCAAACAGGAATTCAACTGGGCCTCCAAGATCGAAGGCAAGGAAACCGGCGACTGGGTGCTGATCGACGCAGGCGACGTGATCGTGCATGTCTTCCGACCGGAAGTGCGCGAGTTCTACCAGCTTGAAAAGATGTGGCTCCCCGGCGGCGAATACCGCTCCAGCCTCGGGACCGACTTCGAGCCTTCCCTGGACTGATGCGCCTGCATCTGTGCGCCGTGGGCCGGCTGCGCACCGGCCCGGAACGCGCGCTGGTCGATGACTATGTCACCCGGTTCGACCGCACCGGCCGCGCGCTGGGCCTTGGCCCGCTGACCGAACACGAGGTCGAAGACCGCAAGGGCGGCGGCATGGCGGCAGAGGCCGACCTGCTGGCCCGCGCCGTGCCGCAAGGCGCGTGGCTCGCGGCGCTGGATGAACGCGGGCAGGTGCTGTCGTCACCCGAGTTCGCCCGGCACCTCGCTGCCTGGCGCGACGCGGGGCGGCAGGACGTGGCCTTCGTGATCGGCGGGGCTGACGGTCTCGCCCCCGCGCTGCGCGACCGCGCAGACGTTGCGCTGTCATTCGGGCGGATGGTCTGGCCGCATCTGCTGGTCCGGGTGATGCTGGCCGAACAGCTCTACCGCGCCGCGACGATCCTCGCAGGCAGCCCTTACCACCGGGTGTGACACAAAATCCTTGCAAGGATTTTGCAAAACATTTGAAAAAAGTTTTGGCCCTCGCGCCACGGTCACGGCAAGAACCGGGCAATCCCGCCGCGCGCGATGCAGCGACTTGGGCCAGGCGCGCCGCCGGTGCGACCGCCATGGTGCCGACCCTGCGACTGCGCCACCCGAACGCACCCGACGCCGACCGGAGCAGTCTGCAGGCGGAGCGCTGTTCGACATGGCGAAATCGAAGAGCATCCTGGTCCGCGCCTGAAATTGCGCCGCTGCGGCAGGCGCGGCGGTTGCCGCCCCCGCCGCGCCCGCATAGAAGAAAGGCGCATCACCGCAGGAGCCGCGCCATGACCCCACCGAAGCCCGTCGTCCTGTGCATCCTGGATGGCTGGGGCCTGCGCGAGGACCGCACCGCCAACGCCCCCGCCCTGGCCGACACGCCGCATTTCGATGCGATCTGGTCCACCTGCCCTCATGCCACGCTGATCACCCACGGCCGCGACGTGGGCCTGCCGACCGGGCAGATGGGCAACTCCGAGGTCGGGCACACCAATATCGGCGCGGGCCGCGTCGTGGCGATGGACCTTGGTGCGATCGACATGGCGATCGAGGACGGGTCTTTCGGCCGCAACCCCGCACTTCTGGCCTTCGTGGCGGCGCTGCAGGTCTCGGGCGGGGTGGCGCACCTGATGGGCGTGGTGTCGGATGGCGGGGTGCACGGCCATATCCAGCACCTGCTGGCCGCCTGCCGGGCCGTTACCGGGGCGGGCGTGCCGGTGCTGGTTCATGCCATCACCGACGGCCGCGACGTGGCCCCCAGTTCAGCCACCACCTTCCTGACGACGCTGGAGGCGGGCCTTCCCCCCGGTGCCACCATCGCCACGGTGATCGGGCGCTACTGGGCGATGGACCGCGACACCCGCTGGGACCGCGTGGCCTTAGCCACCGCCGCCATCCTGCACGGCAAGGGCGAAACCTCCCCCGATGCGCTGACCGCAATCTCCTCGGCCTCGATCCGGTCGGAAACCGACGAATTCATCGCCCCTACCGTGGTTGGCGGCTACACTGGCGCGCGCGACGGCGACGGCTTCTTCTGCCTGAACTTCCGTGCCGACCGCGCGCGCGAGATCCTGTCGGCCCTCGGCGCGCCCGGCTTTGCCGCCTATGACCCCGGCCCGCGCCCGCACTGGGCGGCCATGCTGGGGATGGTGGATTATTCCGCCCTGCACAACGGCTTCATGACAGCCGCCTACCCCAAGCCCGTGCTGCACAACACGCTGGGCGAATGGGTGGCCAGCCACGGCCGCACCCAGTTCCGCATCGCGGAAACCGAGAAATACCCGCATGTCACCTTCTTCCTGAACGGCGGGCGCGAGACGGCAGAGACAGGCGAAGACCGCTACATGGCAAGATCGCCCAAGGTTGCGACCTATGACCTGCAACCCGAAATGTCGGCGGCCGAGGTCACCGACCATCTGGTGGCGGCGATCGGCCATGGCTACGACCTGATCGTGGTCAACTATGCCAACCCCGACATGGTCGGCCACACCGGCGATCTGGCCGCCGCCATGGCGGCCTGCGAGGCGGTGGACGCAGGGCTTGGCCGGGTGCTGGCGGCGCTGCGGGCGGCGGGCGGGGCGATGATCGTCACCGCCGACCATGGCAATTGCGAAACCATGGTCGATCCGGTGACCGGCGGCCCGCACACCGCCCATACCACCAACCCGGTGCCGGTCATACTGGTCGGCGGCCCGCCCGGCGTCCATCTGCGCCCCGGCCGTCTGGCCGACCTCGCCCCCACCCTCTTGCAGCTGATGGGCCTGCCGCAGCCGCCGGAGATGACCGGCGAAAGCCTGATCGTCGCATGATCCGCGCAGGCGTTCTGGCACTCGGGCTGGCGCTGGCGGCACAGGCACAGGCGCAAAGCGTCGCCGAACAGGCCACCGAGGCCGCCGCCGACCTGCAGGCCGCCGTGGCCGAGCTGGGCAAGGCCGAGGCCGCGAAGGACCGCGTCGCCGCCCTCACCCGCACCATCGGCGCCTATGAACAGGGCCTGTCTGCCCTGCGCGAAAGCCTGCGGCAGGCCTCGATCCGCGAGGCGGCGCTGGCGTTGCAGTTCGAGGCCAAGCGCGACCGCGTGGCGCAGCTGATCGGCGTGCTCAGCCGGATGGAGGCCGATCCCGGCCCGCTGCTGCTGCTGCACCCATCCGGGCCGCTGGGCACGGTGCGTTCGGGCATGATGCTGGCCGACGTGACCCCGGCGCTGCAGGCCGAGGCGCAGGCCCTGCGCGCCGAGTTGCAGGAAATCCGCGACCTGCGAGCTTTGCAGGCCGCGGCGGGTCAGACGCTGGCCGACGGCCTGAGTGCCGCACAAGCCGCGCGCACCGCGCTCAGCCAGGCGATCTCCGACCGCACCACCCTGCCGAAACGCTTCACCGAAGACCCCGAGGTGCTGCGCGGCCTGCTGCAAAGCGCCGACACGCTGGAGGCGTTCGCGGGTGGCCTCTCGCTGTCGGAAACCGAGGCCGGCGGCATCCGCGATTTCTCCTCGGCCAAGGGCACGCTGCCGCTGCCTGTGCTGGGCCGCGTGCTGCGCCGCGCGATGGAGGCCGACTCCAGCGGCCTGCGCCGCCCCGGCCTTGTGCTGGGCACCCGGCCGCGCGCGCTGGTCACTGCGCCCTGGCCCGCCACCATCCGCTACCGCGGCCCGCTGCTCGACTACGGAAATGTGATGGTCCTCGAACCCGGCGGGGGCTATCTTCTTATCCTTGCAGGTCTGGAAACCGTATACGGAGAGGTCGGCGAGGTCGTCGGGGTCGGCGCGCCCCTCGGCCTGATGGGCGGCGGAGAGCCTGGAGTGGCGGAGTTTCTGATTTCGGCGCAAGATGGCGGTGGCGCGCGCGATACGGAAACGCTTTATATGGAACTTAGGCAAGCGGCCACGCCCGTCGATCCGGCGGAATGGTTCGCAGCAACTGGGGAATAGAACGAGCATGAGGAAATTCGTGATGGCCGCCCTGGGCGGCACGGTAGCCGGGGCGCTGCTGACGACGCAGGTGGCCGGGCCGCTGATCGCGCAAGAGGCCAGCCGCAATGCCTCGGTCTATGAACAGCTCGACCTGTTCGGCGACATCTTCGAACGCATCCGCGGCCAGTATGTCGAGGAGGTCAAGCCCGAAGAGCTGATCGAGGCCGCGATCAACGGGATGCTGACCTCGCTCGATCCCCATTCCAGCTATCTGCCGCCGAAGGATTTCGACGACATGCAGGTGCAGACCCGCGGCGAATTCGGCGGGCTGGGCATCGAGGTCACCCAGGAAGAGGGCTTCGTCAAGGTGGTCTCGCCGATCGACGACACGCCGGCCGCGGCGGCGGGCATCCAGGCCGGCGACTTCATCACCCATGTCAACGGCGAGACCGTGCTGGGCCTGACGCTCGATGCGGCGGTGGAACTGATGCGCGGCCCGGTCGGGTCGGAAATCATCATCACCGTCGTGCGCAAGGACGTGACCGAACCCTTCGACGTGTCGATCATCCGCGACACCATCAAGCTGACGGCGGCGCGCACCCGCGTGGTGGGCAGCACCGTCGTCGTGCGCCTGACCACGTTCAACGACCAGACCTATCCGGGGCTGGAAGAGGGCCTGAACCAGGCGATCAAGGATCTTGGCGGCATCGACAAGGTCAATGGGGTGGTGCTCGACTTGCGCAACAACCCCGGCGGGCTGCTGAACCAGGCGATCAAGGTGTCGGATGCCTTCCTCGACAAGGGCGAGATCGTCTCGACCCGCGGCCGCGCCGCCAGCGACGGCGAACGCTTCAACGCGGCGCCGGGCGATCTGGCGCTGGGCAAGCCGCTGGTGGTGCTGATCAACGGCGGCTCGGCCTCGGCGTCGGAAATCGTCGCGGGCGCGTTGCAGGATCACCGCCGCGCCATCGTGGTCGGCACCAAGAGCTTCGGCAAGGGCTCGGTCCAGACCGTGATCCCGCTGCGCGGCGACGGCGCGATGCGCCTGACCACCGCGCGCTACTACACGCCCTCGGGCCGTTCGATCCAGGCGCTTGGCGTGGCGCCCGACATCGTCGTGAACCAGCCGGTCCGCGAACCCGACGCCCCCGAGGCCGAAGTCGAAACCTCGACCCGCTCCGAAGCCGACCTGCGCGGCATCATCAGCAACGACTCGATGACCGAGGATGAAAAGCGCCTGCTGGAAGAAGAACGCGCCCTTGCCGAAGAGGCCGCGAAACTGCGCGACGAGGATTATCAGCTGGCCTATGCGGTCGATATCCTCAAGGGCCTCACCGCCATCGCTGTCAGTCCCTGACCCGCGCCGGGGGGCGCACGGCGCGCCCCCCGTTCCCCAACGGCGATCCCAGATGAACCCCGACACCACATCCCTGCCCTACCGCCCCTGCGTCGGCATCACGCTGATCAACCCGCAGGGCCTGATCTTCGCGGGCCAGCGGCTCGACAATCCGGTGCCCGCCTGGCAGATGCCGCAAGGCGGCATCGACGACGGCGAAAAGCCCCGCGCCGCCGCCCTGCGCGAATTGCGGGAAGAAACCGGCATAGCCAAGGGTCTGGTGCAGTTCGTCGCCAAGACGCCCGGCTGGGTGACCTACGACCTGCCGCCCGACCTGCTGGGCAAGGTCTGGGGCGGCAGGTATCGCGGCCAGCGCCAGCGCTGGTTCCTGTTCCGCTACCTCGGCACCGACGACCAGATCGCCATCGCCACCGCCCACCCCGAATTCGGCCAATGGCGCTGGATCGCCGCCGACGACATGCTGGCCGCCATCGTGCCCTTCAAGCGCCAGGTCTATGCCGAAGTGATCGACGCCTTCCGCCCCCACCTCGCCTGATGTCCCGCGCCCCGGCCTCGGATCAGCCCGTCTCGGATCAGCCGTTCTCGCGCAGCACCGACCCGGCCAGATAGAGCGACCCGCAGATCAGCACCCGCGCGGCCGGGCTTTCGGCCGCAATCGCGGCCAGCGCCGCGCCGACCGATTCGGCCACCACGCCCGGCAGACCGACGGCCAGCGCCGCATCGCGCGTCACGTCGGCGGGCAGGGTGTTCTTCTCGCCGGGAATCGAGACGGCGTGCAGGCTGGCGGCATGGGCGGCCAGCGGGGCCAGATAGCCGCCGACATCCTTGGTGTTCAACATGCCGCAGATCAGATGCGTCTCGCGCGCGGGCATCGTGGCCAGCGTCGCGGCAATCGCCGCCCCGCCCGCCGGGTTGTGCCCGCCGTCGAGCCACAGTTCGACCCGCGGCGCGCTCTGCACCAGCGGCCCGCGGCGCAGGCGCTGCATCCGGGCCGGCCACTCGGCCGCGGTCACCGCCGCCTCACAGACGGTCGCGGACTGACCGAGATAGCGCAGCGCGGCAATCGCCGCCCCGGCATTCTGGATCTGGTGCGGGCCGGGCAGGTTGGGCAGCGGCAGGTCCAGCAACCCGCTCTCGTCCTGATAGACCAGCCGCCCGCGCTCCTCCCACACCTGCCACTGCTGGCCGTGCGCCAGCAATGGCACCCCCAGCCTTGCGGCGCGCGCCTCGATCACATCCATCGCGGCGGGCAGTTGCGGCCCCACGACGCAGGGCACGCCGCGCTTCAGGATGCCCGCCTTTTCGCCCGCAATCTCGGCCAGGGTTTCGCCCAGATACTGCTGGTGGTCGATGGAAACCGGCGTGATGATGGTCAGCGCGGGCCTTTCGACCACATTGGTCGCGTCCAGCCGCCCGCCCAGCCCGACCTCCAGCAGCACCATGTCGGCCGGCGTGCGGGCAAAGGCCAGCAACGCCGCCACCGTGGTGATCTCGAAGAAGGTGATCGCCCCGTCGCCGTTGGCCGCCACGCATTCATCCAGCAGCGCCGCCAGCGCCGGTTCCGAGATCAGGTCGCCCGCCAGCCGGATGCGCTCGTGAAACCGCGCCAGATGCGGCGAGGTATAGGCATGGACGCTCTGCCCCGCCGCCTCCAGCCCGGCGCGGATCATCGCCTGCGTCGAGCCCTTGCCGTTCGTGCCCGCAATGTGGATCACCGGCGGCAGGCGGCGCTCGGGGTGATCCACCGCCGCCAGCAGGCGAAGCACCCGGTCCAGTGTCAGGTCGATGATCTTCGGGTGGAAAGACATCATCCGTTGCAGGATCACGTCGGAGGCGGGCACGCTCACGCCTTCGCGGCCTTCGGGGCGGCGGCAGGTTCGGGCTCGGCCACGGGCGGCGGCGGCGCGGTTTCCGGCAGCGGCGCGGGGGCGGGCAGGTCGCCCTTGATCGCGGGCGGCTGGTTGGTCAGCATCCGCAGAATCGTCACCAGTTCGTCCTTCATCGCCCGGCGATGGGTGACGCGGTCCAGCATCCCGTGGTCCAGCAGGTATTCGGCACGCTGGAAGCCCTCGGGCAGGGTTTCGCGGATGGTCTGCTCGATCACCCGCGGCCCGGCAAAACAGATCAGCGCGTTGGGTTCGGCAATCTGCACGTCGCCCAGCATGGCGTAGCTTGCGGTCACGCCGCCGGTGGTCGGATGCGTCAGCACCACGACATAAGGCAGATGCGCCTCTTTCAGCATCTGCACCGCGACCGTGCTGCGCGGCATCTGCATCAGCGACAGGATGCCCTCCTGCATCCGTGCCCCACCCGCAGCGGAAAACAGCACCAGCGGGCGTTTCAGCTCGATCGCCCGCATCGCCGCCGCCAGAATGGCGTTGCCGACATACATGCCCATCGACCCGCCCATGAACGAGAAGTCCTGCGCCACGGCGATGATCGGGGTGCGCGAAATCTCGCCCTCGGCCACCAGCATCGCGTCGCGCTCCCCGGTCAGCTTCTGCGCCGCCTTCAGCCGGTCGGGATACTTCTTCTGGTCGCGGAACTGCAGCGGGTCGGCCAGCGGCTCGGGCACCTTGACCTCGGTGAATATGCCCAGATCGAACAGCGCGGTGAAACGGTCGCGCGGGGTGATCGCCATGTGATGGTCGCAGGTGGTGCAGACGTTCAGATTGTCGGCCAATTCGCGGTGGAACAGCATCGTCCCGCATTCTGAACACTTCGTCCACAGGTTCTCGGGCACCTCGCGGCGCGAAAACAGCGAGTTGATCTTGGGGCGGACGTAGTTCGAGATCCAGTTCATGCGGGCTGGCCCTTTGGTCACCTGAGTTGGCTCCGAGATAAGGCCGGGGGCCGGGAAATGCAATCGCGGGTGCAAGACGCGGGTGTGGTATCGCGGCGCGGGGGCCAGGCCGGGCGCAGCCAAAATTCTTGCAAGAATTTTGCAAAAGTTTTGAGAAAACTTTTGGCGCCCAACGTCGGGCGGCGGTCCCGGCCGGGCCGCCGGAGCCTCCGGCGGGGATATTTGGCCAAGGTGAATGCAAGGAACCGCCGCGATGCCAAGGATTGCTTCCGGTATGGAGACAATCGCGGTAGCCTTCGTGCCATGAGTTGGGGGCCAAGTCTGTCATGCGCGAATTTTCGAGGGTTTTAGGGCTGGTGGCCGGGTGTATGCTGGCTGGTGGCGGGCTGGCGGCGCCGGTGCAGCCGGGGCTTGGCGATGGGGGAACGGGTGTGACAGAGGTTGCGGGCACGGTGGCGGGGCTGGATCACTGGATCGCGGGCTTCCGTGGCCGCGCCGCAGCGACGGGCATTTCAGCCGCCACCTTTGCCCGCGCCTTCGATGGCGTGCGCTACAACGCCGACGTGATCGCCAGGGATCGCAACCAGAGCGAGTTCACCAAGACCATCTGGGACTATCTCGACAGCGCCGCCTCGGAAAACCGGATCGAGAACGGCAAGGCCGCCCTTGAGCGCCACCGCGCCCTGCTGGAACGGATCGAGGCGGCCTATGGCGTGGAGAAAGAGATCGTCGTGGCCGTCTGGGGGCTGGAAAGCGCCTATGGCACCTTCAGGGGCGACTTCCCCCTGATCGAATCGCTGGCGACGCTGGCCTTTGACGGGCGGCGCGGCCCGTTTTTCGAGCAGCAGTTGCTGGCGGCTCTGAAGATCGTGCAAAGCGGCGATGTCGCCCCGGCGCGGATGACCGGCAGCTGGGCCGGGGCGATGGGGCACACCCAGTTCATCCCGACCTCATACCTTGCCTATGCGGTCGATTTCACCGGCGACGGCAAGCGCGACATCTGGTCGGACGATCCGACCGACGCGCTGGCCTCCACCGCCGCCTATCTGGCGCGCTCGGGCTGGGAAAGCGGCCGCCCCTGGGGCGTCGAGGTCGTCTTGCCCGAAGGGTTCGACCATGCCGAAACCGGCGCGGGCGTGAAAAAGCCGGTGACCGCCTGGCAGGCACTTGGCCTGCGCACGGCATCGGGTGGCGCCCTGCCCGATCATGGCATGGCCTCGGTGCTGCTGCCCGCCGGGGCCAGGGGTGCCGCCTTCCTGATCTTCCGCAATTTCAACGCGATAGAGCGGTATAACGCCGCCGATGCCTATGTGATCGGCGTCGGCCATCTGGCCGACCGCATCAAGGGCGGCCCGGCGATCCAGGCCACCTGGCCGCGCGACGACCGCGCCCTGAAACCCGAGGAACGGACCGAGTTGCAGGATCGCCTGACCCGGGCGGGCTTTTCTACCCAAGGCGTTGACGGGAAGATCGGCCCCAACACCATCGCGGCGGTCAAGGCGTTCCAGCGGTCGGCCGGGCTGATTCCCGATGGCTATCCCAGCCTTGCCCTGCTGGAAAAGCTGCGCTGAAAGCCGCGACCTGCGGTTTCTCTTTGGCCCAAATACCCGCGCCGCAGGCACCCGGCCCTGCCGCCCGCCCGGCGCATGACGTCACGCACTGACCCCGACTCACTGGCAAACCCCCGCCCCCTGCGTTAGACTTGTTCCCGTTATGTTCAGGTCAACCGGGCACTGCCATGCCTTTCGTCGAGCTTTCGGCCACATCGAACTTCACCTTCCTCACCGGCGCCTCGCACCCCGAGGAGCTGATGACCCGTGCCCATGATCTGGGCCTGCCCGCGCTGGCGATTGCCGATGAAAACACCGTCGCGGGCATCGTGCGGGCGCATGTCGCGGCGCGCGAACTTCTGCGCACCACCGGCTCCGCCCCCCGGCTGATCCCGGCTGCCCGGCTGGTGCTGCGCTGCGGCCTGACCGTGACCGCCCTGCCGCGCGACCGGGCGGGCTGGGGGCGGCTCTGCCGTCTGCTGACCGTGGGGCGGACCCGCGCGCCCAAGGGCCAGTGTGATCTCGGCCTCGACGACCTGCTGGCCTGGGGCGAGGGAATCGAGATGCTGCTGCATCCCGAGACCGCCCGGCCCGAAGCTGCCCGTCAAGGCGGTGCGCCGGAATGGCAGACCGGGGCCGACCGGCTGGCGCACCGCTTTCCCGGCCAGATCAGCCTGCTGATGGCGCCCTGCTATGACGGGCAGGATGCCGCCCGCTTCACCCGGCTGGCCCGGCTGGCCGACCGCATGGGCCTGCCCGCCGTCGCCTCGGGCCTGCCGCTGATGCACCACGGCGGGCGGCGCAAGCTGGCCGACGTGCTCTGCGCCATCCGCCACGGCGTCCGGGTCGAAGACCTCGGCCGCGCCGCGCTGGCCCATTCCGAAAGCCGCCTGCGCAGCGCGGCCGAGATGGCGCAGCTGTTCCGCGGCCATGCGGCGGCGGTGGCCCGCACCGCCGAGATCGCGGCCAGGCTGACCTTCACGCTTGACGAATTGCGCTACGAATACCCCTCCGAGGTGACGGGCAACGAGACCGCGCCGCAGCGGCTGGAACGTCTGGCCCGCACCGGGCTGCACTGGCGCTACCCCGCAGGCGCACCCGCCAAGGTGCAGGCCCAGATGGCGCATGAACTGGCCCTGATCGGCAAGCTGCGCTACGAGCCCTACTTCCTGACCGTTCACGACATCGTGGCCTTCGCCCGCGACCGGGGCATCCTGTGCCAGGGCCGGGGCTCTGCCGCCAATTCGGTGGTGTGCTACGCGCTGGGCGTGACCTCGGTTTCCCCCGAAATCGGCACCATGGTGTTCGAACGCTTCGTCTCGGAAGCCCGCGACGAGCCGCCCGACATCGATGTCGATTTCGAGCACGAACGGCGCGAAGAGGTGATCCAGCACATCTACGACCGCTACGGCCGCCACCGCGCCGGGCTTTGCGCCACCGTGATCCACTATCGCGGCAAGCGCGCGGTGCGCGAGGTCGGCGCGGCGATGGGGCTGACCGAAGACACGCTCTCGGCGATGTCGAGCCAGATCTGGGGCTGGGGCGGCCCCAAGGGCATCACCGACGACCGGCTGCGCGAAATCGGCCTCGACCCCGCCGACAGGCGCCTGCACCAGACCCTGGCGCTGGTCGAGGAGATCCAGGGCTTCCCGCGCCACCTCAGCCAGCATGTCGGCGGCTTCATCATCACCGAAGGGCGGCTGGATGAACTGGTGCCGATCGAGAATGCCACGATGGAGGATCGCACCGTCATCTGCTGGGACAAGGACGATATCGACGCGCTGGGCATCCTCAAGGTCGACATCTTGGCGCTGGGGATGCTGTCGTGCATCCGCAAGGGGTTCGACCTGCTGGAAAAGCACCACCACAGCCGCTACACTCTGGCCACCCTGCCCTCCGAAGACCCCGAAACCTACGACATGCTGTGCCGCGCCGACAGCCTGGGCGTGTTTCAGGTCGAATCCCGGGCGCAGATGAATTTTCTGCCGCGGATGCGGCCGCGCAAGTTCTACGATCTGGTGATCCAGGTCGCCATCATCCGCCCCGGCCCGATCCAGGGCGACATGGTCCACCCCTACCTGCGCCGCCGCAACGGCCAGGAAACGGTGTCTTTCCCGTCCAACGATCTGGGAAGGGTGCTGGGCAAGACGCTGGGCGTGCCGCTGTTCCAGGAACAGGCGATGCAGATCGCCATCATCGGCGCGGGCTTCACCCCGCTGGAGGCCGACCGCCTGCGCCGCGCGCTGGCCACCTTCAAGAAACACGGCAACGTCACCGAACTGCGCGAGCGTTTCCTGCAGGGCATGGCCGCCAACGGCTATGAGGCCGATTTCTCCCACCGCTGCTTCTCGCAGATCGAGGGCTTCGGCAGCTACGGCTTCCCCGAAAGCCACGCCGCCAGCTTCGCGCTCCTGGTCTATGCCTCGGCCTGGATCAAGCGGCACCACCCCGGCATCTTCGCCTGCGCCCTGCTGAACGCGCAGCCGATGGGCTTCTATGCCCCGGCGCAGATCGTGCGCGACGCCCGCGAGCACGGGGTGCGCGTGCTGCCGCCCTGCATCAACGCCAGCCATTGGGACAATGTGATGGAACCCGACGGCGACGGCGGCCTCGCGCTGCGGCTCGGCTTCCGCCAGATCCGCGGCGTCGCGGAAGACGAGGCGCTGTGGATCGCTGCCGCCCGCGGCAACGGCTATACCGCCATCGAGGATGTCTGGCGCCGCGCGGCCATCCCGCCCGCCACGATCACGAAACTGGCCGAGGCCGACTGCTTCGCCAGCCTCGGCGCCGGACGCCGCAACGCCCTGTGGTCGGCCCGCGCCCTGCCGGCCGACGCGCCGCTGCCGCTGTTTGCCGACGACATCGATGGCGAGGCCATCACCGAACCTGCCGTCATCTTCCGCGCGATGACCGAAGGCGAACAGGTGGTCGAGGATTACCTCGCCCTGCGCCTGACCCTGCGCAGCCACCCGATGGCGCTGCTGCGGCCCTGGCTGACCCCCCCGGCAGAAATCCCGCGCCTTTCCGCCTGACCCAGCTTCTCATTGGCCCAAATACCCCCGCCGGAGGCACCGCCGCCAGACCCGCAGCACAGGCCCCGGGGCGCCGGGAGCCAAGAGTTTTTCAAAACTCTTGCAAAATTCTTGCAAGAATTTTGGCTCTCCGATGCCGCCGCCTCACTTGCGCTTGCGCACCACCGTGCGTTTGGCGTCGCGCGCCGCGGCCTTGCCGGGCTTGCGCGGCGCGTAGCGCCCGCGCTTCGCCGCCACCCCGCCGGGCAACGCGCGGTCCTCGATTTCCAGCAGCTCCAGCATCAGACCGCCGGTCATCGGTATCGCCTCCGCCAGCCGCACCGTGACCCGCTGGCCGATGCCGATGGTCAGGCCGGTGTCGGCCCCCATCAGCGTCTGGCTGTTCGGGTCGAAATGGAAGAACTCGCGCCCGACCGACCGGATCGGGATCAGCCCGTCTGCCCCGGTCTCGTCCAGCTTGACGAACAGCCCAAAGCGCTGCACGCCCGAGATGCGGCCCGAAAACTCCGCCCCCACCCGGTCGGCGAGGTAGGCCGCCAGATAGCGGTCGGTCGTGTCGCGTTCTGCCGCCATGCTGCGCCGTTCGGTGTCCGAGATCTGTTTTGCCGTCTCGCCCAGCACCTCGATATCGCCCGGCGACAGCCCGTCCTGCCCCCAGCCAGGGCCGAGGATCAGCGCGCGATGCACGATCAGGTCGGAATAGCGCCGGATCGGCGAGGTGAAATGCGCGTAGGACCGCAGGCTCAGCCCGAAATGGCCGAAGTTCTCGGGGTGGTAATAGGCCTGCGTCATCGACCGCAGCGTGGTGATGTTCATCAGCTCGTCGAACTCGGTGCCCGCCGCCTGTGCCAGCAGCCGGTTCAGGTGCCTTGTCTGCAACACCTGCCCCTTGGCCAGCGTGAAGCCCGACGCCTCGGCCACCTCGCGCAGCGCATCCAGCTTTTCGGGCGAGGGTTCCTCGTGCACCCGAAAAAGCAGCGGGCGGCGCAGGCGGGTCAGCTCTTCCGCCGCCGCCACGTTGGCAAGGATCATGAACTCCTCGATCAGCCGGTGCGCGTCGAAGCGTTCCGCGAAGGCCACCGAGACCACCTTGCCATCCTCCGACAGGCGGATCTTGCGTTCCGGCAGGTCAAGGTCCAGCGGCTGGCGCGCGGCGCGGGCCAGCTTGGTGGCCCCATAGGCCGCGTAAAGCGGGCGCAGCACCGCATCGAGCAGCGGCGCCGCACGGTCCGAGGGCTGCCCGTCGATCGCCTCCTGCGCCTCGGCATAGTGCAGGCTGGCAACCGAGCGCATCAGCCCGCGGGTGAAGCGGTGGCTCAGCTTTTCGCCCTGCGCGTCCAGCTTCATGCGCACCGCAAGGCAGGGCCGGTCGACATGCTCGTGCAGCGAGCACAGATCGCCCGACAGGATGTCGGGCAGCATCGGCACCACGCGGTCGGGGAAGTAGCTGGAGTTGCCCCGCCTGCGCGCCTCGCGGTCAAGCGCGGTGCCGGGGCGGACGTAATGCGCCACGTCGGCAATCGCCACCCAGACGATATGGCCGCCGGGGTTCTTGGGGTCGTCGTCGGCATGGGCATGCACCGCGTCGTCACGGTCGCGGGCATCGGCAGGGTCGATGGTGACCAGCGGCAGATGGCGCAGGTCTTCGCGGTCGTCCAGATCGGCGTGCAGGGCGGCATCGGCCTCGGCGATCACCGGGTCGGGAAACTGGTCGGGGATGCCGTGCTGGTGGATGGCGATCAGGCTGACCGCCTTCGGCCCCGACGGGTCGCCCAGCCGCGCCACCACCCGCGCCTGCGGCAGGCCCAGCCGCTTCGGCCCAACCTGCTCGGCCTCGACCAGCTCGCCGTCACGCGCCCCGCCAGTCATGTCGCGCGCGACGCGCCATTCCTTGTCCTGCCCCTTGTCGATCGGCACGATCCGGCCGCCCTCGGCCTCGACACGGAATATCCCCAGCAGTTTCAGCGGGTTCGACCCCAGCTTGCGGATCAGCCGCCCCTCGTGGCTGTGGCTTTCGTCCGCCACCTCGGTCAGCCGCGCCAGAATGCGGTCGCCCTGCCCCAGCGCCGGGTCCGATGCCTTGGTGATCAGCAGGATGCGCGGCGCGTCCCCCTCGCCCTGCCATTCCAGCGGGCGGGCGAACAGGTCGCCCTGCGCATCCGGCGCCAGCACCTCGACAATCGACACCGGCGGCAGGCTGGCCGCATCGCGGAACACGCGGTTGCGCTTTTCCAGCGCGCCGTCGTCTTCCATCTCGCGCAGCAGGCGCTTCAGGTCGATGCGGGCATCGCCCTTGATGCCGAAGGCCTTGGCGATATCACGCTTGGCGCTCAACGTCGGGTTGTCGTGGATCCATTGCAGGATCTGGGCTTTGGTCGGTATCTGGTCCATGCCCCGGCCTAGCACAGGGCGGGCGTGGCGTCATCAGGATATGGGATTCACAGCGCCAGAACCATGTCGCGATGCGGAATGCCCGCGTCGTCATAAAACCGGCCCCTGCGCCACGAACCCAAGCTTTTCATAGAAGCCCAGCGCATGGGTCTGCGCCCCCAGCTTCGCCTTTCTGACCCCCGGCCGGGCACGAAACTCGGCCACCGCCGCGCGGATCAGCGCCGCCCCCAGCCCGCGCCCGCGCGCCTCGGCCAGCACGCAGACCCGGCCGATCTTGCCGACCTCGCCCAGCACCAGCAGCCGGGCCGACCCGACCGGTCGGCCCTGATCGGTCGCCAGCAGGTGAATCGCCACGCCGTCGAGATCGTCAACCTCGTCGGCCTCGGCCACGCCCTGTTCGTCGATGAACACGGTGCGGCGCAGGGCGCGGCAGGTGGCGATGTCATCGGTCACGGCTATCAGCGTCATGCGAAATAGTCCCGCAGGATGCGGCCATAGATCGCCTTCAACTGGTGAATCTGCGCCACCGACACACGTTCGTCGACCTGATGCATCGTCCGCCCCACCAGCCCGAATTCCACCACCGGACAGTGATCCTTGACGAAACGCGCGTCCGACGTGCCGCCCGAGGTCGAGGGCGCGGGCCGCACCCCGGTTTCCGCCTGCACCGACCCCGCAACCAGCGCCGAAAAATCGCCCGGCGGCGTCAGGAAGCTTTCGCCGGAAATGCTGGCGCGCATCTCGATCTCAACGCCGGTTTCCCGCTCCACCCGCGCCGCCTCGGCCGCCAGCCAGTCGGTCAGCGAGGCGCCGCTGTGCAGATCGTTGTAGCGGATGTTCACCGTGCCCCGGCACAGCGCCGAAATCACGTTGGTGGCAAGGTTGCCGGTGTCGATGGTGGTGATCGCCAGCGTCGAGGCGTCGAAATGCGCGCTGCCCGCGTCAAGCTCATGCCCCGCCAGCCGGTCCATCAGCCGCACCATCGCCGCCACCGGGTTCTTCGCCCGATGCGGATAGGCCGAATGCCCCTGCACCCCCCGCGCGGTGAAATGGGCGGTCATTGAACCCCGGCGGCCGATCTTCATCATCTCGCCCATAACGTCGGGGCAGGTCGGCTCGCCCACCAGGCAATGCGTCATCCGCTCGCCATTCGCCGCCATCCAGTCGAGCAGCGCCACCGTGCCATCCACCGCGTCGGCCTCCTCGTCGCCGGTGATGGTCAGGATCACCGCACCGTCGGGCGGCGCCTCCGCAACGAAATCCACCGCAGCGGCGACGAAGGCCGCCACGCCCGACTTCATGTCGGTCGCCCCCCGGCCATACATCCAGCCATCCACCACCTCGGCCCCGAACGGGTCATGCGTCCAGGCGGCGGCATCGCCCACCGGCACGACATCGGTGTGGCCGTTGAAGCCGAAAGACCGGTTCGCCCCCTTTACCCCCCAGCGCGCGAACAGGTTGGAGATCCCGCCCCGGTCCACCCGGGTGCAGGCAAAGCCCGCCTGCGCAAGCTCCGCCTCCAGCAGCACCAGCGCACCGCCCTCGGCCGGGGTGACAGAGGGGCAGCGGATCAGGGCTGCGGTCAGGGCTTCGGGGTCGACAGGGGCTGGCATGGCGGCATCCTTGCAGGGCATCGCCCCAAGGGATAGCCGCTCGCCCCCCGCCCCGCAACCGCCCCACCGCAACTGCCCCCCGCACTGGCCTGATCCCTGTGTGTCCTGCCCGCCACCGCGCCGCCCGGCAAGCACCCGGCGGCCGATTTGCAGATGACAGGCGGCGCCAGCCCGGCCTATCTTCGCCACAACGACAAGTCCTGAGGCAGGACAAACGCGGGGTCAACGCACCTCAGGGCAGTGTATTTCCGCCAAAGGCCCGACATGCCGGCTTGCGGTTCGCGTTTGGCCTGTCTCCGGCGGATGGGGACCCAGATGGCGGCAGGCGCCGAACCGACAGCTACGACCGGCGCGAACGTCGCGATGACGGCCCGCACCCGCGGCGCGGCCGGATGCGGCGCCCGCACGGCCCAGCAACCCGGCCCCACCCACCCCCGCCCAAGCGGCAGATCCGCCTGATGTCGGGCTGGATCGCCCTCTCGGACCGCGACACGCCGCTGGCCCCGATGCCCGCGGGTGCGCTGCTGGACCGCGGCGCGCTGGTGCTGGAACTGGCGCTGCCGCTGGAGGGGCCGACCGTGCTGCTCGACTATCACGCCACCGACGGCTGGGCGCGGGGCCTGTCGGTGTTCCACGACCCGCAGGCAGGTTTCGGCATCCTGCACCGCCAGGGGCAGGTCGTGATCCGCCACACCCTTCCCACCCCCCTGCCGCGCGACGGCGGCACGGCGCGGCTGACCCTGTGCTGGGACGCGCCCGCCCGCCGCTGGACAATGCACGCCGAACTGCCCGCCACCGGCTGGTCGGCCCGGTCGCAGGGCCGCAACCCACTGCCGCTGCCGATGGCCGACCTGCTGGCGCTCTGCGCGGGCGGCGGGCCGGCCACGCGCCACCCCGCCCTGCTGTGGTTCGGCGCGACCCTGGGCGACACGCCGCCGAACCGCGCGCCGTGGATCGGCCTGCGCACCCCCGTGGCTGTGCCCGGCGGCCATGCGCCAGCGGGCAGCCTGCGGGCGGGCGATGTCGTGCTTACGGCCGACAGCGGTCCGCAGCCGCTGCGCTCGGTGCGCCGGATGGACCTGCCCAGCCGGGGCAGCTTTGCGCCGGTGCTGCTGCGCGCGCCCTATTTCGCCCGCACCGCCGACCTGCTGGTGTCGGGCGACCAGTTGATCGCGCTGGCAGGCTATCAGGTCGAATACCTGTTCGGCGAGGACGAGGTGCTGGCCGAGGCGCGGCACATGGCCGATGGCCGCTCTGCCCTGTTCGACAACCGTCGCGCCTGCACCGCCTGCATCTCGCTGGAACTGCCGGAGCCGGGGCTGATCCTCAGCGACGGCTGCGCGCTGGCCTCGGCCCGGCACACACCCGAGGCCAATGCCGAGGCCCTGCCCCGCCGCCAGTTGCACGTCTATGAAACCCTGCCGCTGCTCGCCCTGCTCGGCCGCGGCGCCCTTCACCGCGCCGCCTGACCGCGAAACGGCGTTTCGCCTCACCCCGGCCCGGCGGCGGCTCACGGTCTGCGCCGCCTGACCGCGAAACGGCGTTTCGCCTCACCCCGGCCCGGCAGCGGCTCACGGTCTGCGCCGCCTGACCGCGAAACGGCGTTTCGCCTCACCCCGGCCCGGCAGCGGCTCACGGTCTGCGCCGCCCGACCGCGAAACGGCGTTTCGCCTCACCCCGGCCCGGCAGCGGCTCTAATCGTAGAACGGCGTCATCTGCGCCACCACGACCGAGTTTTCCGCCAGCGCCCGTTCCATCAGCCCGCGCTCCTCGGCGTCGATCTCGTCGCCCGCCGCCAGCCGTTCTTCCAGCGTGCCGTAACCCGAGACATCCAGCGGCGCCATGTCGGCGGTCTTGAGGATCGCCACGGTCTCGCGCACCGCCTCGGCCTCGTCCACCCCGCTGGCATAGATCATCAGCGCCGCCCCGGTGGCCTTGTCGGGCAGCCCGTCACCGGCCTTGCGCCCGACCTCGACCACCAGCGTGTAAACCTGCTGCGGTCGCCGGATCTTCTCGGGCTTCTCGGCGGTCAGTTTTTCCGGCTGGTCGTCGGTCATCTTGCGGCTCCGTTCGCGGGGTGGCCTCTGGTTGCCAAGATTACGCGGCCGGCGCAAGCGAAAGGCGCGCCTGCCTGGTCTCGCCACAGGCGGCGCAGGGCACCCCGATCTGCCCGGCGGGCTTTCCGCAGTTCAGGCAACCGGCGGGCTCGCCCGCCTCGGGCGGCGCGGGCGGCTCGATCTCCAGCGGCGGCACGATGGCAAGGCCGGGGCACGGCGGCTCGCGGAGGAACACCGAAAGCCCGCCGCTGGCCTCGACATAGGCCGCGCGCACCTGCCCCAGATTCTCGACGCCCTCCATCCGCAGCAGCTCCATCAGTTCCATGGTGCCGATCTTGCGATCCAGCATCCCCTGCGTCAGGATGCAGCCATCCTGCATAACCGCCACGGGCGAGCCATCGACGATCCGCTTCACGGGTCGAAAGCGCCGGATCGCCAGGTCGATGAGCTTGTCGATCACCACGACCGCGGTGATCACCGCCAGCGCATGCAGCAGCGGCACATCGGGGTAAAGCACGCTGTCGCCCACCGCCGAGCCCAGCGCGATCACCAGCAGAAACTCGACCATCGACAATTGCGCAATGCTGCGGCCCCCGATCCAGCGCAGCAGCAGCAGCGTGTAGCCATAGATCACCAGCACACGGACCAGAATTTCCGCCAGAAACAGCGGCGGGGCATCGCCCAGCAGCATCCGCACCAGATCGAAGGGAACGACGGGGTCTTCCATGGTGCGCTGTCCTTGCGGGAGGGGGGCGTGGCGAAGGCCGCATGGCAGCCCACGCCACGCCGCACCCAACGCCGCCGCCGCGGTCCCGGTTCCCGCCAGCCCCGACCTGCCACCGGGTCCGCACCCCGCGCCGCCGCTCTCGCGCCCGGCGCGCACGCCCGGAACCGCCACCCGGCCCTGCGCCGACGGCGGGTCTCGTCCGGTCATGGCTGCCCGAAGCCCCGCGCCATGGCTCTCCTCCGGCCCGCCCCAAGGCCGACACACCGGCACCAAAGATTGCCAAAAGCTTGACGCCACAAGCTTTTCACTGTGAAATCAAGCCGATGCAGGCATTTTCACGCGTGAAAACGCCGCGCCGCCCTAGTCCCGCAGCAGCTCGTTGATCGAGGTCTTGGATCGGGTCTGCGCGTCCACCTTCTTCACGATCACCGCACAATACAGGTTGATCCCGTTCCTGGACGGCATCGACCCCGCGACGACCACCGACCCGGCCGGAACCTCGCCATAACTGACGACGCCGGTTTCCCGGTCGACGATCTTCGTCGATTTCCCGATGAAAACCCCCATCCCCAGCACCGACCCCTCGCGGACGATGCAGCCCTCCACCACCTCGGACCGCGCCCCGATGAAGCAGTTGTCCTCGATGATCGTCGGCCCCGCCTGCATCGGTTCCAGCACGCCGCCGATCCCGACCCCGCCCGACAGATGCACGTTCTTCCCGATCTGCGCGCAAGAGCCGACGGTGGCCCAGGTATCGACCATCGTCCCCTCGTCGACATAGGCGCCCAGGTTGACGAAGGACGGCATCAGGACGACCCCCTTCGCGATGAACGCCGACCGCCGCACGATGCAGTTCGGCACCGCACGGAACCCTGCGGCGCGCCAGTCGGCCTCGCCCCAGCCGTGGAACTTGCTGTCGACCTTGTCCCACCAGCCGCCACCCTGCGGCCCGCCCGCCTGCATCTCCATGTCCTTCAGCCGGAAGCCCAGCAGCACCGCCTTCTTGGCCCACTGGTTCACCTGCCACACCCCGTCGGCCTGTCGCACCGCCACCCGCAGCACGCCGCTGTCCAGCGCCGCCAGCGTCGCCTCGACGGCATCGCGCGCCTCGCCCTTCGTCGCGGGGGTGATGCTGTCGCGGGCCTCCCACGCGGTTTCGATGGCAGCTTCCAGGGCGGTGTCGGACATCTTGCTTCCCTTTCTCGGTTGGACCAGGCTTTTCCTGCCTATAGGCGGCGCGACGTTTCGGTGCAATCCGTCGCGGCGCCACCTGGCCGCCGCCGGTCTGCCCGCTCCGGGTGGCGTGCGAACGTCTGGCCCCGGAAGGCAAGCCGCGATAGAGGTTGTGGAACCGCAGCAACCCCGGACAGCCAATGAAAGACGAACCCCGCAGCCATCCGTTCCGTGACAGCGTCGAGGATGTGGCCGCCACCCACCGCATACCCGACACCGCCCAGACCCGCGCGCCCGCCTACCGGCTGGCCTTTGCCGACACCGATTTCATGACCCGCCCCGAACTGCGGCCAGTCCGGCTGCAACTGGAACTGCTGAAGCCGCAGATGATCCTCGATGAACGCGGCATCAATTCGACCGTGGTGATGTTCGGCAGTGCCCGCATCCCCGACCCGGCGCAGAAGGCCGGGGCGGCCACCCCCGAACTTGCCGCCCTGTCGCGCTACTACGACGAGGCCCGGCGCTTCGCCTTTGCCATGACCGAACGCAGCATGGAAAGCTACGGGCGCGAGAATGTCATCGCCACCGGCGGCGGGCCGGGGATCATGGAGGCGGGCAACCGCGGCGCGCACG